>CAYMWZ010000066.1:0-1352 GCA_964394385.1 uncultured Nitrospinaceae bacterium
TCGGCGTCCCCGTCCATGTTGACGGGAATGAAGTCCACCGTGAAGGCGTACTCCTCCAGGTGGCGCGAGGAGAGGTGCCAGGGCCACTCGTTCTCGGGGAGGGGGCAGCTGGACAGGGCGTTCAGCTGGAGGGAGCGGTCGTTCGAGAAGAGCTTGCGCACCACCCGCCAGTCCTCGGGCCGGTGGAGCCGCTTGAGGTGAGCGACGAGCCGCTCGACCCTGCGCTTCTCGACGGCGCTCTCTCCTCCGGCGGGCCGCAGGGGCGGGGCCGCCAGCAGGAGCAGGAGGAGAATCAGGCCGCCCAGGAGGAAGGCCGCCCGCGGTTGGCGTTTGGGGTATCCAGCTTTCGTGTTGTTCATCGCGTCCTTCCCGAGATCCGGCCCATTTTGTCACGATTCGGGCGGGATTGCCACATTCGAGGAGCCGCCTCAGGGGGCGAGGAGGATCTTTAAAACGCCCTTTTCCCCGGCTTTTTCAAGAGCTTGGATTCCCGCCCGGAGGGGGAAGCGGGCGTCGATGAGGGGGGCGGTCCGGATCCGCCCCTCGGCCAGCGCCGCCAGGGCGGGGGGAAAGGGCCCGCACCGCGAGCCCAGGACGGTCACCTCGTCCACAACCAAAGGGGCGAGGTTCATGGGCCGGGCCCCGCCCGCCGTGCTCTTGAGCACCAGGACGCCCCGGGGCCGGACGAGGGAGAGGGCGAGGCCAAACCCCTCGGCCGAGCCCGTGGCGTCCACCACGGCGGGCCACTTTCCCCCCCGGGCGGAGCGGGCCTCCCGGGGATCGGTCATGGCCGCGATCCCCAGCCCGTCCAAGAGGGCCATCTTCCGGGGATGGCGGCCGAGCAACGCCACATCCGCCCCGGCCGCGCGCAGCACCTGGGCCTGCAGAAGACCGAGCCGCCCGTCCCCCACCACGAGGACGGGGCCGCGGGACAGCTCGGGCCGCTGCTCGAGCGCCTCGAAGCAGGCCGCGAGGGGCTCGCAGAACACCGCGGCTTCATCCGCCACCCCCCGCGGCACCTCGTGCAGATTGCGGTCCGGCAAGGCCAGATACTCGGCGAAGGCACCGTCGCGGCCCGCGATGCCGAGGACGGTGCGCCGCGGGCAGTGCCGCTCGAGGCCGGCCGCGCAGGCGGGGCAGGCGCCGCACCCGCAGTTGATCTCGCCCACCACCCGCCGGCCCAAGAGGGGATGGCCCGCGGGGCCCGCCACTTCGCCCGCGAACTCGTGGCCCAGGATCCCCCGGAACCCCATGTAGCCCCGGAGGATCTCGAGGTCGGTGGCGCAGACACCCGCCAAGCGCACCCGGACGAGGGCCTCGCCCGGCCCCGGCTCGGGGAGGGGCGCCTGGCC
>CAYMWZ010000066.1:1362-12825 GCA_964394385.1 uncultured Nitrospinaceae bacterium
GGGGAGGATTCCGAGGAGTTCGCCGCCCCGCTCGGGGGCGAGGGCTACTCCGAGCCCCTCTCCTTGGCCTGGTAGATCTGGCAGCGGCCGTAGGAGGTCGAGAGGCAAAACTCGCGCTGCCGCTGGGCCGGAATGGGGGCGTAGGGGAGCGTGATCGTCCTCAGGAGTTTTTTTTCCTGGGACTCCTGGGCGTAGCAAACGTTCGTCGCGACCGGGAAGTCCCTCACCTCCGAGCGCTCATTGCGCCCTCCCAGGTATGGACAGTAGCGCTGCTTGACCCCAAGCTTCTTGTTGGGGCTCTGGAGGCTGATCGACCCTTCGCCGGCGCTCCCGGGGGCGTCCTTATCACGCGGAGGTGCCTTGGCGCCCGATCCTCCTTGCGGGAACGCCCCGGGAGGCACCATCTGGAGGGGCTCCTCCGAAGAGGGTGGGGACTTCTCCCGGGAGGAGCGGCGCCGGGGGGACTCCTCATCATCCCCCGAACCGCCCTTCTTGATGAGGTCGATCATGCGAACCATGGGAATCTCACTCTGAGACTCAAGGCGGACAAGCCCGGCGGACACACATAATCATAACAAAAATAACGAAATATAAAAACCCACAATCCGCCCGGCCACCACCCAGTCGAGGGGGGGTACCCCCCGGGGTCCAAAGGAGGGAGAGGGAATGGTCCCCCCCTACATCCTCCTCGCCCTCCTCTCCATGCTCCTGATCGGGATTGCCGACTTCACCTACGGCCGGGCGGTGCGAAGCGGCGTCTCACCGGGCACCATGACCTGCTCCCAGGCGTGCTTCGTGCTTCCGGCGACGGCCCTGTGGGCCCTCCTCCAGGGAACCTACGCCTGGACGAGGCCGGCGCTCCTCGGCGCCGCGGCCGGGCTCCTCATCTTCTTCGGCTTCTGGGCCTTCATGCGGAGCGTCTCCCTGGGGGAGGCGAGCGTGAGCACCCCCATCTACCGGATCAGTTTCACGGTCACGGCCCTGGTGGCCATCTTGTTCCTGGGCGAGCCGATGACCCTGCGCAAAGGGGTGGGGTTCCTCCTCGCGGCGGGCTCGATTTTCTTGCTCTCGGACATCCAAGCGGGATCGGAGAGGCCCCCGGGGATGCGGCCCGCCTCCATCCTCTGGGCGCTGGCCGCGATGAGCGCGGTGGGCCTCCTCAACATCGTCTACAAGATCGGCGTCTCGGGCGGGGTGGCGCCCGCGATGTTCCTCCACAGCCAGGCGGTCTTCTTCATCGCCGTCGCCTTCCTCTACGCCCACTACGCCCAAGGGGGGCCGCGCTTCTCCCGGACGGGCTGGGCGCACGCCCTGGTGACGGGAGCGTGCTTCACCGTGGGGCTGATCGCCCTCCTGGCGGCCTTCCGGGAGGGCGAGGCGAGCGTGGTCACCCCCATCAGCCAGCTCAGCTTCGTCGTGAGCGCCCTGATGGCCGCCCTCTGGATGGGGGAGCGCCTCACGCAGCGCAAGGCGGTGGGCCTGCTCCTTGCGGTGGGCACCATCGCGGCTTTCTCGCCCGGCTGAGGCGAGGGAGGGTCAGCGAGGCCCCGCCTCGGCGGGCACGTCGGCCTTGGGTATGCCCTCCATCCGCCGGGCGCCCACCCGCAGGGCGGCCAGGCGGAGGGCCTCGAGGCCCGGGCCATCTGTCTCGCGCAGAATCTGGAGGGCCGCCTCCAGCGGCGGATCGCCACGGGCGTCGGAGAGCGGCTCCACCCTGGCCGAAGGAGCGGGGGGGTCGCCCCGCGCGTCGGGCTTCCTCGGCGGGGCAGCCGGGGGGCGGGGGCCATCCTCCATCTCCACGTCGGGATGGATGCCCCTGTGGTGAATCTCCCGTCCGAGGGGGGTGTAGTACTTCGCCGTGGTCAGGCGCACACCCGCCCCGTGGCTGATGGGGAGGATGGTTTGGACCGAGCCTTTCCCGAAGGTGGTCCGCCCGATGAGGAGGGCGCGGTCGAGATCCTGGAAGGCGCCAGCCACGATCTCCGAGGCGCTCGCGCTCCCGCGGTTGATGAGGACGACGAGCGGGCGGCCCGCCCACGCCCCATTCGCCCGGGTGCGGAAGTGGAGGGTCTGGCCCCGATGGCGGCCCCGGGTGAAGACCACCATGCTCCCCTCGGGCAAAAAGCGCTCGGCCACCCGGACCGCCTGGAGCAGGAGCCCTCCCGGGTTGTTGCGCAAGTCGATGACGAGGCCCCGCACGCCCGCCTCGGCGAGGCGCTCGAGCCCGCGGTCGAGCTCCCGGGTGGTCTCCTGGTGGAAGGCGCCCACGCGGAGATACCCGAGGCCTCCCTCGAAGATCCGCGTGCGGACGCTGCGGATGTGGATGAGGGCCCGCACCAGGGTGAAATCCCGCGGGGCCTCCCAGCCGCCGCGCCAGATGGTGAGCCGCACCTCCGTCCCCGGCGGCCCGCGCATGCGCCTGACGGTCTGAGCGAGGGGGAGGCCGCGGATGGGCTCCCCGTTCACGGCCACGATCTCGTCGCCGGCCATGATCCCCGCCTCGAACGCCGGGGAGTCCTCGATCGGGGAGACCACGAGCAGCTTGCCCTCGCGCGAGGAGATCGTGATCCCGATCCCCCCGTACCGGCCCGAGGTCTCCGCCTGGAGCGCGCGGAACCTATCGGGGGGGAGGAACGCGCTGAAGGGGTCGAGCGAGGAGGCGATGGCGCCGAGCGCCTCGTACATGACCTCGAGGTCGCGCCCCTCTTTCTCCGGGGCGGCGTGCGCCATCGCGAAGCGGTAGGCCCGCTCGAAGGCCTCGAGCGCCTCCCGCGCCCCGCCCTCCAGGCGAAACTCCGCCTCCTCCCCCCCGGCGCGCAGCGCGAAGCGGCGCGGGCTCTTCCGGATCACCTCGAGGCGCCCCTTCCCGATGGCGCGCTGCATCGCGTAGAGGCCCTCGGCGTAGGCTTTCCGCAGGTCGGGGAAGGCGGCGTAGCTCTCCTCCAGGAGGGTGACCGTCTCCCTGAGGATGAGAAGGGCCCTCGCCTGGGAGGGGGTGGGCGGGGGAAGCAGCGCGGCCTGCGCGGCGGAGAGAAAGGCGAGGAGCAGAACCAGGGCGAGGGGGAGCGCCTTGCCCTTTCGGCTGGGGAGAGGAAGATTCATGCAAAGGTTCCAAAGAAAAGTAAAGACGGCGGCCAGCGGGAGCGGCCCGCGCGGCAAAACCCCGGCACCATCATACGGACCGCCCCAAGCGGGGATCAAGCCGGGACCTTGGGTCTCATGAGGAGGAGCCCATGATCTCCATCGTGATCCCGGTGCTGAACGAACGGGAGCGGCTGGGCCCCCTGCTCGACGCGCTGGAGGCCCTGGAGGGCGAGCGCGAGGTCATCGTGACCGACGGCGGGAGCGGGGACGGAACCCCCGGCCTCGCGGCCGGCCGGGCGCGGGTGGTGGCCTCCCCCCCCGGCCGCGCCCGCCAGATGAACGCGGGCGCCGCCCGGGCGCAGGGGGGGATCCTCCTCTTCCTCCACTGCGACACGCGCCTCCCCCCCGGCGCGCTGGGGCAAATCGAGGGGGCGATGCGCGACCCCGGGGTGGCGGGCGGGGGGTTTTGGCACCGCTTCGACCGGGACGACCGCTTCAGCCACTTCATCAGCTGGAGCGCCAACACCCGGACGCGCCTTCTGGGAGTCTTCTTCGGCGACCAGGCCATCTTCGCGCGCAGGGAGGCCTTCGAGCGCCTCGGGGGCTACGCGGACCTGCCGCTTTTCGAGGACTGGGAGCTCAGCCGGCGCCTCCGGCGGGCGGGGCGGATGGTTCTCCTCCCCGCGCCCGCCGTGACGAGCGCGCGCCGCATCGAGACCTGGGGCAAATGGAGGTGCTTCAAGCTCTGGTGGGGGCTCAGCGTCCTCTACGCCTTGGGCGTCCCGGCCGAGCGGCTGGCGAGGTTCTACGGGAACGTGCGCTGAGGGGGACCCTCAGCCGGCAATCCCTCGCCGCCGCCTCCTCGGCGGGTGCGGCGGCGGATCGGGAGGCGAGGGGGGCTTCTCCGGCGGGGAGGAGCCCTTCTCCTCCTCCTCCTCGTCCTCTTCGTCCTTTTTCCCGCGCCGGAGGCGCCGTAAGTCCTCGTACATGGCGCGGAGCCTCGCCTCCACCCGCCCGTGGACCGTGCCGGGGGGGAACTCCCCCGTCGCGGGGTCGCGCTCCCCGGCGGGAACCCCGGTCAGGAGGCCGATCCCCTCGTCCACGGTGCGGACGGGGTAGATCCGGAACTTCCCCTCCTCGACCGCCTGGATCACCTCCTCGCGCAGCATCAGGTTCTGCACGTTCTGGTGGGGGATGAGAACCCCCTGCCCCCCGTTGAGGCCGCCCTTCGACCGGCAGACCTCGAAGAAGCCCTCGATCTTCTCGTTCACCCCCCCGATGGGCTGGATCTCCCCCCGCTGGTTGACCGATCCGGTGACGGCCAGGCCCTGCTGGATGGGGAGGTCCGCCAAGCTGCTCAGGATGGCGTAGAGCTCGGTGGAGGAGGCGCTGTCCCCGTCCACGCCCGAGTAGCTCTGCTCGAAGCAGATGCTCGCCGAGAGGGCGAGGGGGCGTTTCCGGGCGTAGGTGGCGCCGAGGTAGCCCTGGAGGATGAGCACCCCCTTGTCGTGGATGTTGCCCGAGAGCTTGCTCTCGCGCTCGATGTTCACCACCCCCCGCTCCCCCATGAAGGCCTGGGCGGTGATGCGGGAGGGCTTGCCGAAGCTGTAATCGCCCAGATCGATGACCGCCAGGCCGTTCACCTGGCCCACCACCGCGCCCTCCACGTCGATGAGGAGGCTCCCCTCGACGATCAGCTCGCGCAGCCGCTCGTCGAGGAGGTCGGCGCGGCGGCGCCTCTCCTCGATCGCGCGAACGACCTGGCTCCGGCCCACCTCGTTCACCCCCTCCGCCCGGGCCCAGTGGTCCGCCTCGAGGAGGAGCTCGTGCAGCTCGCCGAAGCGCGCCGAGAGCTTCTTCTTGTGCGCGACCTGGCGCGAGCTCTCCTCGAGAAGGCGCGCGACCGCCTCCTCGTTGAAGGGCAGGAGGTCGGATTTCCTCTGGTGGAATTCGATGAAGGCCCGGAAGTCGCGCAGGCTCTCGGGCGTGCGGTCGATCATGGCGCTGAAGTCGGCCTTCACCTTGAAGAGCTTGTGGAAGTCCTCGTCATGGTGCAGGAGGAGATAGTAAGCCCAGGGGCTCCCCATGAGAATGACCTTCACGTCCACGGGCACGGGCTCGGGCTTGATGCCTCCCTGGGTCCAGCCGTAGGTCTCTCCCAGATCCTCGATGCGCACGCAGCGGGTGCGGATGGCGCGCTTGAGCGCCGGCCACACGCCCGGGCTGATGAGCACGTCCAAGGCGTTGAGCAGGAGGAAGCCCCCGCTGGCGGCGACCATCGCGCCGGCGCGGATCATGGTGAAGTCCGTGGTGTAGGCCCCGAAGACCGCCCGCCGCTCCACCCGGCCGAAGAGGTTGCTGAAGTTGGGGTTCGACTCGAAGACGACGGGCGCGCAGTCGAGATCCGCCGTGTCGACCACCAGATTCACCTCGTAGACGCGGAAGGGATCCTCCTCGTAGGGCCGGCGGGCGAAGGGAAACGGCATCCCCCCTTGCCCTTCCTCCTCGGAGGGCCGGAAGGGGGCGAGGTTGCCCAGGATGTGCGCCTGGACATTGTCCAGGTAGGCGAGGACCTTCTTGAAATCGCGGTACTTCTCCCGCAAGTCGTCCAGCGGGGCCCGGACGACCGAGAGGGCCACGTCCTTCTCGAGCTCGCGGATCCGGGCGCGGAGCTCCTTCTCCAGGGCGCGGGTGTGCTTGACGAAGTCCCCCACGTCCGCGCTGAAGGCGTTGCGCTCCTTCGCGATACGCTCCCGCTCCTCGGGAGCGAGCTTCTCGAAGGCCTCCTCGGTCGCGGGCTCGCCGTTGATGAGGGGGATGAGGGAGAAGCCCCCCTGCCCCGGCCGGATGGTGAAGCCCGCCTTCCTCGCCCGCCCCTCCAGCTCGCTCAACAGCTCCTGCTGGCGCGCCTGGACCGACTCGACGACCTTCTTGCGCTCGGCGTCGTGGCTCTCCCCCTCGAAGGCCTTCGGGATGGCGTCGCGCAACTCGGCGATGAGGGCAGCCATGTCGTCGCGGAAGGCTCGGCCCAGCCCGGGAGGGAACTTGAGCCAGATGGAGCGCTCCGCGTCGGAGAAATTGTGGACGAAGGCGATCGAGCTGGGTACGGCGCGGCCGCCCGCGACGCGCTCGCAGAAGGAGCGGCACATCGTGAACCTGCCGGTTCCGGGGGGGCCCGCGACGTAGATGTTGAACTCGGTCGAGCGGACCTCAAGCCCGAGGGCCAGGGCGCGCTCGGCCCGGTCCTGGCCGATGAACTTCGTGCCCGAGGGCGCGGATTCCTCCGCCGGGAGCGGCTCGGCCGGATCGTAGCTCCACTTGAGGGCATCGGGGGAGAGCGGTTCGGGCAAACGGGCCATCTTCCTATCCATCTCCTTTGCGCCAGCCACCCAGCCATCCTCGCGGCGGAGTCCATCTTACCACCCTCCCGCGGAGGGCGCGCCGAGGCCCCCCCGGGGACGCGCGGGAGGCCGGGCGGGGAGGCCCGGAGCGAGTGCAGTCCGCCGCGCCCGGTGCTATATTGACGCCCGCAAGCGTGAGCTTCGGCAACCCCATGCATGAGCGCGGTGCCTCCCTGTCCGGGGGGGCATCCCCCGCCCGGCGCGCCCGGGAAGGGAGGGCATCCCTGTTCCGCCCCGCCGCCCCCGGCGGGGATCCTTCGCGGGAGGATGGGCCCCATGCGGTTCGCTGTGGACACCGGGGGAACGTTCACAGACCTGGTGCTCGAGGACGACTCGGGCAAGCTCCACATGTTCAAGGTGCCGACCACCCCCCACAACCCGGTGGAAGGCATCCTGGCCGCCGTGGCGGCCGCGGCCGAGGGCATGGCCCTCACCCCCGAGGAGCTCCTCGCCCGCGGGGACCTGTTCATCCACGGCACCACCCACGCCACCAACGCCATCGTCACCGGAAGCACCGCCAAGACCGCCTTCCTCACGACGAAGGGCCACCCGGACATCCTCGTCCTCCGGGAGGGAGGGCGGATCGAGCCGTTCAACTTCCTGGTCCCCTTCCCCCAGCCCTACATCCCCCGGGCGCTCACCTTCGAAGTCCGCGAGCGGATCGGCTCGGACGGGACGATCCACGAGCCCCTGGACGAGAGGGGCGTCATCGAGATCATCGGCCGCCTCCGGGATCTCAAGGTGGAGGCCGTGGCGGTCTGCCTGCTCTGGTCCACCGTCAACCCCGCCCACGAAGACCGCGTCGGCCAGCTCCTCGCCGAGCACCTGCCGGACGTTCCCGCCACCCTCTCCCACGTCCTCAATCCCATCCTGCGCGAGTACCGGCGCGCGTCCTCGGCCTGCATCGACGCCTCCTTGAAGCCCCTCATGTCCCGCTACATCGGGGGCCTTCAGCGGGAGCTGAGGCGGTCGGGCTTCCGGGGCCGCCTCCTCATGCTGACCTCGAAGGGAGGGGTGATGGACGCCGAGGAGCTGGCCGCGGCCCCCATCCACTCGGTGGGCTCGGGCCCCTCCATGGCGCCCATCGCGGGCCGCCACTTCGCCCGCCTCGACGCCCGGGCCCGGACCGCCATCGTCGCCGACACCGGGGGCACCACCTACGACGTCAGCCTGGTCCGCCGGGGGCAGATCCCCATGAGCCCGGAGACCTGGCTCGGGCAGCGCTACCGGGGGCACATCCTCGGGTTCCCCTCGGTGGACGTGAAGAGCATCGGGGCGGGCGGCGGGAGCATCGCCTGGGTGGACGAGGGGGGCCTCCTCCACGTGGGCCCCCAGAGCGCGGGGGCGGTGCCGGGGCCGGCCTGCTACGGGAAGGGGGGCACCCGGCCCACGGTGACGGACGCCTCGCTGGTGCTGGGCTACATCGACCCGGCGTTCTTCCTGGGCGGCACGATGAGGCTCGAGATGGACCCGGCGGCTCAGGCCATCCAAGACGACGTGGCCCGGCCCCTGGGCCTCGGCCTCCACGAGGCGGCCGCGGCCATCCTCCGCCTCGCCACCGAGAACATGGTGGGGGCCATCGAGCAGATCACCATCCACCAGGGGATCGACCCCCGGGGCGCCGCCCTCGTCGGGGGAGGCGGGGCGGCCGGGCTCAACTCGGTGGCCATCGCCCGCAGGCTCGGCTGCAAGACGGTCATCATCCCGGAGCTGGGGGCGGCGCTCTCGGCCGCGGGGGCCCTCATGTCGGACCTCCACGCCGACTTCCGCTCGCTCTTCTACACCATCACCGACCGGTTCGACTTTGACGGCGCGAACGCGACCCTCAAGACCCTCGCCGAGAGGTGCCAGCGATTCATCAAGGGCGCCGGGGCGAGGGCGGTGGAGCACACGGTTGAGTACTTCGCCGAGGCCCGCTACCGGCATCAGATCTGGGAGATCGACCTCCCCCTCGAGGCCCCCCGCTTCAAAACCCCGAGAGACATCGCCCGGGCGCGGGAGGTGTTCGACCGCATCCACGAGGAGGTTTTCGCGTTCAGCGATCCCGCCTCGGAGGTGGAGTTCGTGGGCTGGCGCGCGGCGGCGCGCTGCAGGCTCCGCGAGGGGGCGCTCGGGAAGCTGGGCAAGGACACGATCTACGAGGCCAAGGTCCCCTCCTCCCGCATGGCCTTCTTCGGCGGCAACGGCCTGCGGAAGACGCGGGTGGAGCTGTTCGAGGCGATGAAGGTGAACGCCCCCCTGAAGGGGCCCGCCATCATCGAATCCCCCTTCACGACGGTGGTCATCGAGCCGGGCGCGACCGTGGTGCGCAAGCGGAGCGGGAGCCTGGTGATCACCCCCTAGGCGGCCGGAGGCGGAAGCGATGGCAAGAGCGAAAGCCCGAGCGAGGAGGCGGCCCAAGGCCGCCGCACCGAAGGCCAGGAGACCTGGGACGCTCCGGGGAAAAAGGCGCGCCAGGCTCGACCCCATCACCCTGGCCGTCTTGAACAAGCGCTTCGAGGCGGTCACGACCAAGATGGCCAACACCCTCCTCCGGACCGGCCGCTCGGGCGTCCTCAACCTCGCGAGGGATTTCTCGACCAGCATCGTGACGCGCGACTGCGAGCTCCTGACCGGGGCGGAGTCCCTCCCCATCCACCACCTGAGCGGGGCCGACCTCATGGCGCGCTCCATGATGAGGCTTCACCCCGACCTCCGGCGGGGGGACGCCTTCCTCCACAACTCGCCCTACCACGGCTGCTCCCACCCGGCGGACCACACCATCCTCGTGCCGGTCATCGACGAGCGGGGGACCCACCACTTCACCGTCTGGGTGAAGGCCCACCAGGCCGACTGCGGAAACGGCCAGCCGACCACCTACATGGGCCACGCCCGGGACGTCTACGAGGAGGGCGCCCTCATCTTCCCGCCCACCAAGGTGCAGGAGAACTACAAGGACATCCCCGACATCGTCCGGCTCTGCCAGATGCGCATCCGCGTGCCCGAGCAGTGGCACGGGGACTACCTGGCCATGATCGGGGCCGCCCGCATCGGGGAGCGCGAGGTCCTGGCCATGGCGAGGGAGTTCGGCTGGCAGACCCTGCACGCCTTCACCCGCGAGTGGTTCGACTACAGCGAGAAGCTCATGATCGCCGCCATCCGGAAGCTCCCCAGCGGCTCGGCCACCGCCACCAGCACCCACGACCCCGTCCCGGGGACCCCGCCCGAGGGGATCAAGATCACCGTCGGGGTCAAGACCGACAGCCAAAGCGCCACCATCGAGGTGGACCTCCGGGACAACCCCGACGCCATGCCCTGCGGGCTGAACCTCTCCGAGGCGTGCGCGCGCACCGGCGCCATGATCGGCGTCTTCAACAGCATCGACGACATCGTGCCGACCAACGCCGGCAGCTTCCGGCGCGTCAGGGTCCACATCCGGGAGGGCTCGGTCGCGGGCGGCGGCAAGCACCCCACCAGCATGTCGGTGGCGACGACCAACCTGGCGGACCGGGTGACGAGCCCCGTCCAGGTGGCCTTCTCCAAAATCAAGGACGGGATCGGGCTGGCCGAGGCGGGGCCCATCTTCCCCGCCTCGATGGGCGTCATCTCGGGCTTCGACCCCCGCAACAACAACGAGCCCTACGTGAACCACCTCTTCCTCATGGTCACGGGCGGGGCGGGCGCCGGGAAGACCGACGCCTGGCTCACCATCCTCCACGCCGGCAACTCGGGCATGTGCTTCGTGGACAGCGCCGAGCTGGACGAGCTCCACTTCCCCATCCTCATCAAGGAGCGCCGGCTCGTCCCGGACACCGAGGGGGCCGGGCGCACCGTCGGGGCCCCGACGGGGTACTGCGAGTACGGCCCGGTGGGGAACGCCCGGGTGGAGGTGGTCTACGTGGCCGACGGCGTGATCAACAACGCCAAGGGGACCCTGGGCGGCCTCGACGGCCACCCCTGCCGGAACTACCGCCGGACCGCCGACGGCCGGCTCCACGAGCTCTCGAACGTCGAGGACATCATCCTCGAGCCGGGGGAGACCGTCGTCTCCTACTGCACGGGCGGGGGCGGCTACGGCCCCCCCCACGAGCGGCCCGCCGAGAAGGTTCGCTACGACGTGGAGGAGCGGTGGATCTCGAAGGAGCGGGCCTACGAGGTCTACGGCGTCGTCTTCGACGAGAGGGGAAACGTCGACCGCCAGGCCACCGCCCAGCGGCGCAGGGCCCTGGCCGCCTCCTGAGCGGGCGCGCAACCCACGCAGAGAAGGGGTGGAGCCATGAAGCTCAAGAACAAAGTCGCCATCGTGACCGGAGGCTCCCAGGGCATCGGGGAGGCCATCTGCCGCCGCTTCGCGGAGGAGGGGGCGAAGGTCGCCTTGGTCAACGCGAGGAACCCCAAGCGCGGCCAGGCGGTGGCCAAGGAGATCGCCAAGCGGGGGGGGACCGCCAGGGCCTACCGGTGCGACGTCTCCAAGCGGGCGCAGGTGGAGGCGCTGATCAAGAAGGTGGTGAAGGATTTCGGCACCGTGGACATCCTGGTCAACAACGCCGGCATCATGATCAACAAGGAGATCGAAAAATACTCCGAGAAGGAATGGGACGCCATCATCAGCGTCAACCTCAAGGGCACCTTCCTGATGTCCCAGGCCGTCGTCCCCCTGATGAAGAAGAAGAAGGCGGGCAAGATCATCAACGTCTCCTCCATCGCGGGCACCCACGCCTTCCCCAACGCGGTCCCCTACTGCGCGAGCAAGGGGGGCGTCCACATGATCACCCGCTCGCTCTCGGCCGAGATCGCCAAGTTCGGGATCAACGTGAACTCCATCTCGCCGGGCAACACCGCCACCCCCTTGAACCAGCACCTCCAGGACAACCCCCAGTTCGTGAAGCTCATGGCGAGCTACACCCCCACGGGCCGCGCCTACATCTCGACCGCCGAGATGGCCGGGGCCGCCGTCTTCCTGGCCTCGGAGGACGCGCGCGCCGTCCACGGCCACGAC
>CAYMWZ010000067.1:0-12802 GCA_964394385.1 uncultured Nitrospinaceae bacterium
ACTCGGCCGCCTCGGCCGCGGCGAACTTGGCCTGCTCGACGGCGGCCATGGCCAGATCATTGGCCCGCTCGAGCATCTGCTTGACCGCCTGATCTGCGATTTCGAAGGCCCCCTGCCGCTTGTGGCTGATCGCCTCGGCCGCGTGGCGAAGCGCGGTCTCGACCGCCTCCATGGCCTGGCGCGCCGAGCGCACGGCCGCCTCGTAGGCCGCCGAGGCGGAGGGCATCATGGGCACCTCGACGGGAAGGGTGGGATCCGTCTGGGTGTGGAGCACGGGAGCTGCCGGCATCGCCCGCTCGTCGGCGAGGCGGACCGCCTCCTCATCCACCATGATGTCCACCCGGCGCGCCAGGACGCTCCCGCGGGGCTCCATGATCCGCCAGGCGAGGCCCAGCCGGCCCATGAGGCGGATGAGGCGGTAGGTCACGTCGATCTCGAACCAGCGCTGTCCGTGAGCGGCCGAGCGCTGATCGGCGTGGTGATTGTTATGCCACCCCTCGCCAAAGGACAGGAGGGCCACCCACCAGTTGTTGGTGCTGTCCTCGTCGGTGGAGTAGTTGCGGTACCCCCACAGATGGGTCGCCGAGTTCACGAGCCAGGTGCCGTGCCAGAGCACCACCGTGCGGACGAGGACCCCCCAGACGAGCCAGGAGAGGCCGAGACCCCCGTAGAGCTCGCCCGCCAGATAAACGAGTGCGGCGGTGAGGAGGTAGACGAGGAAGAAATAGCGGTCGAAGAAACGCTGGACGGGGTCCCGGTCCAGATCCTTCGCGAAGCGGCTGTAGCCCTCGTACGTGCGGGCGCCCGGCATGTCCACGAAGAGCCAGCCCATGTGAGCCCACAAAAAGTTCACCAGGGGGGAGTGGGGGTCGGGCTCATCGTCGGCCTCCTTGTGGTGGAGGCGGTGCGTGGCCACCCACTGGATCGGGCCGCTCTGCAGGGCCTGGGCGGCGCAGAAGGTGAGGACGTATTCGACCCATTTGTGGGTCTGGAAGCTGCGGTGGGTGAGCAGCCGGTGATAGCACAGCGTCACGCCGAACATGCCGGCAGCCAAATAAAAAGCGAAGAAAAGGACGAGGCCCGAGAAACTGAAGAGGTCAGGGCGAAGGCCGAGAAGAGCGCCAACGTGAATGAGGCCGATGACCGTGACCGTTCCCCACTGGATTTTTCTCTCATCCTTCCGGTGAACCGCGAGACGGCGGCGTTCTCGTCGTAAATCCACCATCACCCTCCTCTGAGCCGAGCCTGTGCGACGGGGAACGGGCGGAAACCAGCCATACAATTGGATGAGGCCAAACCGCTCAACCTCGCTGAGCGGGCACATCATGGTCCAGATGAGAGGCGAAATCAAGCCCCGCGGCTAAAAACCCGCGGGCCCCGGGGGAGGGCCTTTATAACCCCCTCGCCTCCCTGCCCTGGGGGCGCCGCGGCGCCGTTGTCATTTTCCCCGGACTGCCGTAAGAAACAGAAAAACCCCCCCTCCCCGGGAGATCCCCATGCCAGAGGTTCAGGTCAACGGCGTCCGGCTCCACTACGAAAGCCACGGCAAAGGCGCGCCCGTCGTCTTCGTCCATGAGTTCGCCGGGGACTCCCAGAGCTGGGAGGATCAGGTGCGCTTCTTCGCCCGGCGCTACCGGGCGGTGACCTACAACGCCCGCGGCTACCCCCCCTCGGAGGTGCCCGAGGACCCATCCGCCTACAGCCAAGACATCGCCGCCGACGACCTGGCCGGCCTCATCCGCGCCCTGGGGCTCGCGCCGGCCCACGTCGTGGGGCTCTCCATGGGAGGCTACGCCACCCTCCACCTGGGCCTCCGCCACCCCGAGCTGGCCCGCTCCCTGGTGGTGGCGGGCTGCGGCTACGGCTCCGCCCCCGGCCAGCAGGAGAGCTTCAGGCGGGAGGCCCTCGAAGCGGCCCGGAGGTTCGAGGAGGAGGACATCCAGACCTTCGGGCGGGTCTACACCGCGGGGCCCACCCGGCTCCAGCTGGAGCGCAAGGATCCGATCGGATACGCCCGCTTCGTCGAGAGCTTCTTGCGCCACTCGCCCAAGGGGGCGGCCAACACCATGCGAGGCGTCCAGAGCCGGCGGCCCCCCGTCTTCGCGCTCGAGGAGGGCATGCGCCGGATGGAGGTGCCCACCCTCATCTTGACCGGGGACGAGGACGAGCCCTGCCTCGAGCCCAGCCTCTTCATGAAGCGGACCATCCCGACCGCCGCCCTCATCACCTTCCCGAACGCGGGCCACCTGATCAACCTCGAGGAGCCGGCGATGTTCAACCGCGTCGTCCTCGATTTCATCACCGAGGTGGACGCCGGCCGCTGGCCCCGCCGCGACCCGCGGACGCTCACCAAGGCGTCCCTCTTTCAGGAGAAGTGAAGCTCAAAAGGAGAGAAACGATGCCCGTCCGAATCCTCGAGGGGCAGCGCGCCATCGTGACGGGGGCCTCCTCCGGCATCGGCGCCGCCATCGCGCGCCGCTTCGCCGCCGAGGGGGCGGCGATGTGGGCCGCCGGAGGGGGCAACGAGGAGGGCCTGCGCCGGACGGTGGAGGAGTGCGGGAAGAACGGCACGAAGGCCGGGGGACGATGCTACAACCTCTTCCCGGCCAGCCGCGCCGCCGAGCTCGTGCGGGAGGGCGCGGAATTCCTGGGCGGGCTCGACATCCTCGTCAACTGCGCCGCGATGCGCTGCCACAAGCCCTTCACCGAGTTCACCGACGAGGACATCGAAGCCCTCTTCGATGTGAACGCCAAGTCCGTCTTCTACGCGAGCCGCGAGGCCGCCCTTCGCATGATCCCCGGGGGAGGCGGGCGCATCCTCATGATCGGCTCGATCGACGGCGAGCGCGGCCGGGCGGGCAACGCCCTCTACTGCGCCACCAAGACCTCCATGCACAACCTCACGCGCGCCCTGGCCGTCGAGCTGGGCCCCAAGGGGGTGCGCGTCAACTGCATCGCGCCCGGCACCACCGAGAGCGAGCGGGTGCGGAAGATCCACGAGCAGCGGCCCGACTACGCCGCCTCGAAGCTCCCCGAGATCCCCGTCCGCCGCTTCGCCAGCCCGGAGGAGATGGCCTCCCTCGCCCTCTTCCTGGTCTCGAAGGAGAACGACTTCATGAACGGGGCCATCGTCACGAGCGACGGGGGCACCCTGGCGATGTGAAGGGCGGCGGAGGGCGCCCGGAGGCGGGAGGACCTAAGGGGTCACGGTCAGCTCTTTCAGTTCATTCCTTCCGGCCAGAGGCTTGCCGTCGGCGTCCAGGACCTGGCCGGCGAGCCGCGCCGGGCAGGCGATGAACCTTTCGTTAACCGCCGGGATCCCCTGGGGCGCCTCCTTCCTGGAGGTGGCGGCCTTCGTCGGCACAACCCCTACCGCGAGGAGGCCCCTCCCCCCCAGGGCGAGGGAGAAATCCTTGCTCCGGCCCTCCACCTCCTCCCAGAAGGAGGCCCAACCCGAGCTCCTCATGGTGGGATTCACGTAGAGCTTGGGAGGCGGCGATCCGTAACAGCCCCCCTCCCGCTCCGTGACGAGGAGCGCCACCTTCCCGGGCTCGAGCCGCAGGAAGCTGTAGAAATAGACGACCCGTTGCCCCCGCTCGTTCAGCGGGAGCCTCCCGATCGAGACCGTGCCCGGGCTCTCGACGGGCGCTCCGCAGCCCGCCCGCGGCTCCTCCAGGCAGAAGGTGGAATCGATCACCTCAGCCGCCCGCGCCGGGGAGGGAGCGATGAGGGAGGCGAGGGCGAAGAGGGCGCCCCACACGGGGAGCAGCGGCCTGGAGCGACCCCCGCCCGCGGTTCTCATCTCGGCGGCCTCTAGCCCTAGTGCGCCCTGTGGTACTGGTGCGCGACGTAGGCCCGTTCCTTCTGGCCGAGGGCGGCGGCCGCCCGCTGGGGCCAGTAGGGATCTCTCAGCAGCTCGCGGGCGAGGAACACCATGTCGGCTTGGCCGTTGCGGACGATCTGGTCCGCCTGCCAGGGCTGGGTGATCATCCCCACCGCCGCCGTGGGGATGCCGGCCCCCCTGCGGACGGCCTCGGCGAAGGGCACCTGGTAGCCCGGCCCGATGGGGGGCTTCATGTCCGGCGTGCCGCCCCCGCCGCTGCAATCGATCATGTCCACCCCCTCGTCCTTCAAGCTCTTGGCCAGCTCGACCGTCTCCTCGAGCGTCCACCCCCCCTCGGCGTAGTCGGTGCAGGAGAGCCGGATGGCGAGGGGCCGCTCCTCGGGCCAGGCCTCGCGCACCGCCCGGGCGGTCTCGACGGTGAAGCGGATGCGGTTCTCAAAGCTCCCCCCGTAGGCGTCCTTGCGCCTGTTCGAGAGGGGGGAGTGGAAGCTGTGGATCAGGTAGCCGTGGGCCCCGTGGATCTCGATCCACCGGAAGCCCGCCTCGAGGGCGCGGCGGGTCGCGGAGACGTAAGCCCCCTGGATCGCCCGGATATCCTCCCGGGTCAGCTCCCGAGGGACGCGCGCCTTCTCGTGAAAGGGAACCGGGCTCGGGGCCACGATCTCCCAGCCCCCCTCCTCGTCCGAGAGGTAGCGCCCCCCCTCCCAGGTGGGGACGCAGCTCCCCTTCCGCCCCGCGTGGCCGAGCTGGATGCCCGCGGTCGCCCCCTGCCCGGCGACGAAGCGCGCGATGTGCGAGAGGGGCTCGACGTGATCGTCCGACCAGATGCCCGTGCAGCTGTGGGTGATGCGGCCGCGCGCCTCCACCCCCGTCATCTCGACCATGACCAGGGCGGCGCCCCCCACGGCGCGCGCGCCGAGGTGGACGAGGTGCCAGTCGTTGACCTTCCCCTCCTCGGCGCTGTACTGGCACATGGGCGAGACCCCGATCCGGTTGCGGAGCGTCACCCCGCGGAGCGTGAACTCCTCGAACAGGTGCGGCATGGCCTCCCTCGATTCTAGGGCGTGCCGCGGCGCCCGCCGCCGTCCATGTAGATCGAGCTCCCGTGGACGAAGGTGCAGGCCGCCGAGGCCAGGAAGCACGCCATGGCGGCGATCTCCTCGGGCTCGGCGATCCGCCCCGCGGGAACCGCCCTCCCCCGGGCCTTGAGGATCTCCTCGACGTCCTTGCCCTCCTTTTTGGCCTGGCCTTGCAGGAGGTCCCGCGCCCGCTGGGTGTTCGTCATGCCGGGGCAGATCGTGTTCACCAGGATGCCGTCGCCGGCGACGGCGTCCGAGAGGGCGCGGGTGATGTTGAGGACGGTGATGTTGGCCAGGCTGGTGGGAATGTTCCCCCGCGCGGGGCTCGCTCCCGCGCCGCCGGCGATGTTGACGATCCGGCCCCAGCGGTTCTTCTTCATGTGGGGAATGGCGAGCTGGGACAGCCGCAGGTAGCCGTAGGTCTTGAGTCCCAGGGCGTCGTCGATGTGCTCGGTCGAGAGCTCGAGCACGTCCCCCCCCGTCGCGGCCCCGGCGACGTTGATGAGGATGTCCACCCCGCCGAACTTGTCCGCGCAGGTCTTGACCACCTTCTTGCACTCGTCGAGGGAGGTGAGGTCCGCCGAGACGGACATCCCCTCGCCCCCGGCCTTGTTGATCTCCTTCACCGCCTCGGCGAGAAGCTTCTCGTCCCGCGCGGTGACGCACACCCGGGCCCCCTCGCGGGCCAGGGCCAGGGCGCAGGCCCGCCCGATTCCCCGGCTTCCGCCGGTCACGATCGCCCGCTTGCCTTTGATTCCCAGATCCATGAGCCCCTCCTTGATGGAAGAAAATGCCGCCTCGGCCACACTCCCCCGCCGGGGCGGGCGGCCTCGCGGTTGGCTTTGTCCCGAGGGCCAGCGCCGCCGCCCTCCCCCGCTTGCGGAGCCTCCACCGCAAAGGCAGACTGCGGCGGAAGCGAACCTCCACATCTAGCACTGTTTCTTCCCTCGGCCAAGACGGGCGGGGGATCCGGCCCGGGGGAGGGGGATGGCCGAGGTCGCCGTTTCCGCCGAAGCCCTGCACGGCTACCTCTGCGGCCTCTACGAGGCGCTGGGCCTCCCCCCGGAGGACGCGAAGCTGTGCGCCGCCCAGACCGTGGACGCCGAGCTGCGCGGGGTGCGCTCGCACGGCTGCGTCCGGGTGGGGGTCTTCGCCGAGCGCTTGAGGCGCGGCACCGTGAACCCCCGGCCCCGGCTCCGTACGGTGACGGATCTGCCCGCCTTCTCCCTCCTGGACGGCGACTGGGGGATGAGCGCCGTCGTCGGCCGCCGGGCGATGGAGATCGCCATCGAGAAGGCGGCGGCGGGAGGCGTCGGGGCGGCGGCCATCCGCCGCTCCTCCCACACGGGCCACATCGGCTACTTCGCCGCCATGGCGCTCCGCCGGGGGATGATCGGAATGGTCATCAGCGGCGCCGTGGGGAACCTCGCCCCCTGGGGCGGGGCCGAGCGGATGATCGGGAACAACCCGGTCGCCTTCGCCGTCCCCTCCAGCCAGGAGTACCCCATCATCTTCGACATCGCCACGAGCAAGGTGGCCCGGGGCTACGTGCTCCTCGCCGCGAAGGCGGGGGAGCCCATCCCCGAGGGCTGGGCGCTCGACCCGGAGGGCAACCCCACCACCGACGCCTCCCTCGCCGCCCGCGGCGCCATGCTCCCCTTCGGCGACTACAAGGGCTACGGCCTGGCCCTCATGTTCAGCTTCCTGACGGGGGCCCTGACGGGGAGCGGCTTCGACGCCGACCAGCCCGACTGGCTGGACCTCGACAGGCCCTTCGCCCTACCCATGTTCTGCCTCGCCATCGACCCCGACCGCTGCCTCGGCGGCGACTACCGCCCGGCCGTGGACGAGGCCGTGCGCCGCATCAAGGGCTCGCGCCTGGCGCCGGGCTTCGACGAGATCCGCATCCCGGGCGAGGGGGCCCACCGCAAGTACCTGCGGGCGCTCCGCGAGGGCATCCCCATCCGGGAGGCCCTCGTCCGGGAGCTCAACCAGGTCGCCGCCCAGGCGGGCGCCGCCCCCCTCCCCGCCGGGTGAGGCGGCCCGGCTTTCTTGAAGGGGGCCACCCCTTGCGCTACCTTGAGCGGTCGCCGAAGCCGGCTCCGCACCGGGCCCGCACCGGGCGCCATGCCCTTCCGGTTCACGAGGAGAAGCCATGCCCGTCACCGCCATGATCATCGACGCCTCGGACCACGTCGCCACATGCCTGGCGCCCGTCAAGCGGGGCGAGAAAGTCCGGCTCATGCTGAACGGCCGGATGGGAGAGACGATCACGGCCAACCAGGCCATCCCCTACATCCACAAGATCTGCATCAAGCCCCTGAAGAAGGGCGCGCACTGTCTCAAGTACGGCCTCTCCATCGGCGTGGCCAGCAAGGCGATCAAGGTGGGAGACTACATCCACGTCCACAACCTCGAGAGCGCCCGCGGCCGGGGCGACCTCGCCAAGAATCCGAAGTCCCGGTAAGGAGAGCGACCCCATGCCCCGCACCGCCACCCTCAAGCGCCCCAAGGCCGCCCGCCGGGCGAAGGCCCCCTCCCGGCTCCGCACCACGTGGTGGGGATTCCCCCGCGAGAACGGCGACGTCGGCGCCCGCAACTGGCTCCTCGTCCTGAGCGGCACCCTGTACGCCAACTCGACCTGCGAGCGGGTGGCGAGGACGCTGCGCCACAGCGTGACCTTGACTCATCCCCTCGGCCGCTGTCAGATCGCGCCGGACCTCCGGCGCACCTTCGAGACCCTGGTCGGCCACGGCCTGAACGCCAACGCCGGGGCCGTCCTCGTCATCGACCACCACCGCGAGGAGGGCTGCACGGCGGACGAAATCGCCCACGCCATCGCCAAGAGCGGAAAGCGCGTCGAGGCCGTGAACATCCGCGAGAGCGGGGGCGCCATCGAGGCGACGGCCAAGGCGACCCGCCTCGGGATGGAGATGATCCGCGATCTCACCCGGGAGCGCCGCGAGGAGGTGCCCGTGGGCAGGCTCCTCCTGGGTCTCAACTGCGGCACCTCGGACACGACCTCCGGCCTCTCCCACAACAAGGCGACGGGCTGGGTGACCGACCAGGTGGTGCGCCTCGGGGGCCGCGCCCTCCTGGCCGAGACGACCGAGATGATGGGGGGCGAGGACGTCCTCGCCGCCAAGTGCGTGCGCAAGGAGCTGGGCAGGCGCATCTGGAAGATGGTCAAGGAGATGGAGGAGCGCATCCTCGCCTGCGGGGTGGACCTGCGCGGCAGCCAGCCCACCGGCGACAACATGGAGGGGGGCCTCACCACCATCGAGGAGAAATCCCTCGGCGCCATCCAGAAGGCCGGCACCGCCCCCATCGTGGACGTCATCCCCTGGGCCAGGCGGGCGGGCGGGGCGAGCGGCCTCCACGTCATGGACACCCCGGGCCACGGCGGGGAGTCCATCACGGGCATCTGCGCCGGAGGCGCCCAGGTGCTCATCTTCTCGACGGGGGGCGGCCACACCATCAACCATCCCCTCATGTGCACCCTCCGCATCACCGGGAACCCCCTCTCGGCCAAGCTCCAGCACGACACGACCGACGTCCTCGTGACGGACATCTTCGAGGGCGCCCCCATCGAGGCGGCCGGGAGGCGCGTCTACGACGAGGTGCTCGACGTGGCGAGCGGCAAGATGACCAAGGCCGAGATCCTCCACGAGGACAACGCCTTCGCCATCAACCGCATCGGGCCGAGCGTCTGAGGCGCGCCCCCGGGCCGGAGGCGGGCCGTGGGCCTCCCCACCTACCGCGAGGCCCTGGCCCTCCTCGCCCGCGAGGAGCGGGGGGAGGGCTGGCTCCCCCACTGCGAGCGGGAGGGCATCTATCAGCTCCCGACGGCCGAGTGGGCCGACGCCCTGGCGGGGGTCCTCCTCCCCCTGGGGGCTAGGCGCCCCCTCGAGGCCGGGGCCGGGGACGGCGCCCTCGGGCGCGCCTTGAGGGAGCGCGGCCTCCCCCTCATCCTGACCGACCCCCGGGGGGGCGAGGGCATCGAGCCCCTGGGGGTGCGGGAGGCCCTGGAGCGCCACCGGCCCGACCTCGTCCTCACCTGCTGGCTTCCCTTCGACCTGGGCGGGGAGGCCCTCGTCCTGGCCGACCCCGGCGTGCGCTGGTACCTTGCCGTGGTCCAGGCGGGGCCGGGCTACGCCGGGAGCGAGGCCCTCTGGCGCGCCCGGGGGTGGAGCGGGAGGCCCCTCGCTGAGGTGGACCGCTGGTCCGTCTCCCGGGCGGACTGCCTGACAGGGGTGGACTGCGGGGAGCACCTCCGCCGGGGGGCGGCCTTCCTCTTCACCCGAGAGCCGGGCGGGGCCCGTCCGACTTAATGTAAAATATTAGATTTATCTTTTTAATCATCAGTTTTCTGGAGATTTTCAACACCATGTCCAAGCCCCATCTCAAGCAGAAGACAGCCGCCCTCGTCCGGGCGGGGGCCCTCGAGCGGTTCGCGGCGGGGGCCTTCTCCCGGCTCGGGTTGCCCGAGGAGGACGCCGCCTGGACGGCCCGGACCCTCGTCGCGGCCGAGCTCAGGGGGGTGACGAGCCACGGGGTCATCCGGCTGCCCAACTACGTCCGGCGCCTCGAGGCGGGGGTGGCGAACCCCCGACCCCGGATCTCGGTCGTCAAGGAGGCGGGCGCCCTCGCCCTCCTCGACGGGGACAACGGCATGGGCCAGGTGGTCTCCCGCCGGGCCATGGAGGAGGCCATCGCCCGCGCCGGGATCCACAACCTGGCGGTGGTCCTCGCCAAGGAGAGCAACCACTTCGGCGCCGCCGCCGCCTACGCCCTCCTGGCCGCCGAGGGCGGGATGGCGGGGCTCGTCACCACCACCACCATGAAGGTCATCGCCCCCCACGGCGCCCGGGCGCCCCTCATCGGCAACAACCCCATCGCCATCGCCCTGCCGGGGGAACCTCCCCTCTGCCTCGACATGGCCCTCAGCGCGGTCGCCCGGGGCTACGTCATCGAGGCCGCCCGCGCCGGGCGGGCCATCCCCGAGGGGTGGGGCCTGGACGCCGAGGGCCGCCCCACCACGGACCCGGACGCCGTCCTCAAGAGCTCCCTCCTCTCCCCCATCGCGGGCCACAAGGGGAGCGGGCTCTCGATCGCCATCGACGCCCTCCTGGGCGGCCTGGCGGGCGGGGGCTTCAGCCACCAGGTGATCGAGATCAGCGACTACTCGGGCAAGAGCCGGGTCACCCATCTCTTCGCCGCCCTGCGCGTCGAGGCTCTCCTCCCCCTCGCGGCCTTCCGGGCCTCGGTCGAGTCCTTCCTGGGCGCGCTGCGCGCCGCGCCCCGGGCGGCCGGCGTCGAGCGCGTCTGGATGCCCGGCGAGATCGAGCGCGAGCGCGAGGCGGCCCGCCGCCGGGAGGGCATCCCCCTCCCCCCCGAGCGCCTGCGCGAGCTGGCCGAGATCGGCCGGCGGCTGGCCCTCCCCCCCCTGGAGACGCTCTAGATGGCCTCCCCCGAGGAGCTGGCCCGCTCGGCCGCCCGCATGGCCCAGGGCGCGGGCGAGATCCTCCTCGGCCTCTTCGGGGAGCGGGTCGGGGTGGACTACAAGGGCAAGGCCCAGACCGACCCCGTGAGCGAGGCCGACCGCGCGAGCCAGGATTTCCTCGCGCGCGCCATCGCCGAGGGCCACCCCGGCCACGGCGTCCTCGGGGAGGAGAGGCCCAAGGACAAGGAAGAGGCCCAGCGCGAGGGGGCCCGGGCCCTCCCCGAGTACCTCTGGGTCCTGGACCCCCTGGACGGCACCAAGAACTTCCTGAACGGCCTGCCCGTCTGGGGCTGCTCGGTGGCCGTCCTGCGCCGGGGGAGGCCCGTGGCGGGGGCCATCTTCACCCCCGAGGGAGAGGGCGGCACGATCTACCGCGCCTGGGCGGGGGGCGGCGCCTTCCGCGGGGAGCGGCCCATCCGGGTGGCCCCCGACGAGAAGCCGACCGCCAAGCGCATCGCGAGCCTCCCGGCGGCCTACTGGTCCCAGTTCCGCCCCACGGGCCCCCTGCGCGGGGGGCTGGGCGAGGTGCGCGCCCCCGGCTCGATCGCCTACGAGCTGGCGCTTGTCGCCCGGGGGGGGCTCCACTACGCCCTCTTCGGGGGGCCCAGCGTCTGGGACGTGGCGGCGGGGGTCTTGATCGTGCGCGAGGCGGGGGGGCTCCCCCTCGCCCGCCGGAGGGGGACGGACAGCTGGGAGCCGCTCGAAGCCTTCTACCCCGAGGAGGACGCCCCCGGGAGCCTGGACCTCGCGCGCAGGTGGCGCCGCTCCCTCCTCGTCGGGAACCCCGCCCTCTCCCGCTTCCTCGCGGCCCACTTGAGAAAAGTGAACCGCCCGAGGCTCTGGTTCGGCTGGCGGCGGGGATGAAGAGCGCCGATCCGTGAAGCCGCCCCGCCTCAGGGGCCGAGCTTGAGGATCTGGCGCAGCTCGCGGGCGGTGAAGGCCTTGCCGAAGACCGGGGTGCCGGTGTCGAACTCGATGGCGCGCTTGAGGCCCCCGACCACGACGGGCTCGAAGCCCGCGTCCCCGACGAGCTGGACGGCGATCCGGAGGGCCTCGGCGTCGTCCCCGGCGAGGGGGATGGCCAGCTTCTCCCCCTGGCGGTGCGCCTCGCTCCGGATGTAGCGGTAGGAGACCGAGTTGAAGGCGCGCACGAGCCGCACCCCGGGCAGGAACTCGGGGGAGGCCACCCCCGTCCCCTTGGCCCGCGCCGCGACGGCCATGTCGCCGTCCCGCCGGGGGATGGGGTTGCAGGTGTCGAGGACCACCTTGCCCCGGAGCTCGGCCGCGTAGTCCCTGCCGACCTGGGGGAGGGCGGCGTAGGGCACCGAGACGACCACCACCTCGCCGAAGGCCGCCGCCTCCCGCGGCGGCCCCGGCCAGCACGAGGAACTCGCGGCGGCTTCGCTTCACGGCGCCCTCAGCCTCCATCGCCCACCTCCTCCCCCGAAGGGTGACAACGGGAATGGGAAACCGAACGTTGCGTGCAGGATAGGGCGGGATTCTATCACGCCCGGGGGCCTCCCCCGGCGGGGCTCACGGCACCAGGCTCTGGCTCGGCCGAAGGCGGGGGTAGGGCCTCTTCCGGCCGGCCGGTTCAATTTTTCTCCCGGAAACTCCCGGAGCCTCCCGGAATTCCCCCCCCCATCGTTTTTCACTTAAAAAAAGTAAAATAAGTGAGTTAGCTCATCAATCCTCATCCAATCCCTCATCTTTCTCTCTCCCCTGACCCGCCTCCCCCCCGGCGTTCCTCATGAAACACCCCTTTCCCGGCCCCCTCCTCACAGAAGACTCCCTCCATCTCCTCTTGAGCCCCCCTGGGGCGGGGAGGGAGGGGCTGAATCCTCCCCCGGAGAGGGAGGCCCGGCCAAGGGGAATCTAGGGCATGGGGGGGGAAAGATACCTACGGGAAATGCGGGCTGGTGCGGGGGGCGACGTCACCCTGAAGGGGACGTGGATAGGGGCTTACCGCGCGAAACCGGGGGGGCGTCCTCAGCGGCTACTTGCTCTCCCAATGGAGGGTCCGGCAGAGGTCACGCCGGGCGGGAAGGCTAAAGGCTTTCCTCACCTGGACCAGTTTCTCGTCTTCCTTCTCGGCCACGACGCATACCTTCCATTCCTGTTGCAAGAGCGAATCCGCCGGGATCGGGGACTGCCCGCCGGGGCCCGCGCCGATGCCAACGCTCGCCTTCCACTTCTCCGATTTCAGGGCCCCGCCCGCGAAGGCCCGGGCGTTTTCCTCGCTCTCCCTGACCAGCGCGAGAAGGTCCGCGCGGAACCTGAGCGCGGTGCCTTCGTCCAAAAACCGCACGGGCTCTGACGTTTGGGCGCCGGCCCGAAAACGGATGGGATGCCATGCGTCGCCCTTGCCCACCTCTA
>CAYMWZ010000068.1:0-12695 GCA_964394385.1 uncultured Nitrospinaceae bacterium
TGCGCGAGATCTGGCCGAAGATCGAGAAGCGCGTCCGCTCCATCGAGGCGGCGTGAGTCGATTGGACGCGCGCTGCGCGGGATAAGGCTGGCGTTGAGCAGTCTCGAATCGTCGGGGAGAACTAGCCTCCCCCCTACCCCAGCTTCTCTTTCAACGCTGCTTGCAGCGCCTGGGGGTTGGCCTTGCCGCCGGTTTTCTTCATGGCCTGGCCGGTGAAGAAGCCGAGGAGCTGGGTCTTCCCCCCCTTGTAGGCCGCGACCTCGTTGGGGTGGGCGGCGAGGACTTGTTCCACCACCTGGGCGAGCGCCCCCGCGTCGCTGATCTGCGTCAGGCCCTTCTCTTCGACGATGGCCCGGGGATTTTTGCCGCTCTTTGCTGTTTCCTCGTAAACAGACTTGGCGATCGTTCCACTGATGAGCTCTTCATCTATCAGCTCGACGATCGTGGCGGTATTTTCGGGAGAGACGGGGTAGTCCTCGGGCTTCATGGTTTCGACCGGGATCTTCTTCTCGTTCAGTAGCCTCAGGAACTCCCCCATCACCCAGTTGCTCACGGCCTTGGCGCGCCCCTTGCCGGCGGCGCGGACGGCCGCCTCGTAGTAGTCCGCCAGCGCCCGCTCCTCGGTCAGGACCTCGGCGTCGTAGGCGGGGAGGCCGTAGTCGGCCACGAAGCGGGCGCGCCGGGCGTCGGGGAGCTCGGGCAGGCTTTTTTGGATCTCCTCCAGCCACTCCCGGCCCACGGCCAGGGGCACGAGGTCGGGCTCCGGGAAGTAGCGGTAGTCGTGGGCGTACTCCTTGGAGCGCATCCCGATGGTCACCCCCTGGGCGTCGTTCCAGAGCCGCGTCTCCTGGGGGATGGGGCGCCCGGCGTCCAGGGCCTCGCGCTGGCGGGCCTCCTCGTGTTCCAGGGCGCGCCTCAGGTGGCGGAAGGAGTTCATGTTCTTGATCTCGACCTTGGCGCCGAGTTTCTCCGAGCCCCGGGGCCGGAGGGAGATGTTCGCGTCGCAGCGCAGGCTCCCCTCCTGCAT
Source organism: uncultured Nitrospinaceae bacterium (assembly GCA_964394385.1). Taxonomy (GTDB): domain Bacteria; phylum UBA8248; class UBA8248; order UBA8248; family UBA8248; genus CAYMWZ01. The sequence goes on from CAYMWZ010000068.1 coordinate 1,028, forward strand.
GTTCCCGTCGCAGATGCCGAGGTAGCGCACGAGCGTCCTGAGCTTCCTGAGGAAGGCCTCGGCCTCCTCGGGGCTCCTCAAGTCGGGCTCGGTCACGATCTCCAAGAGGGGCACCCCCGCCCGGTTGAAGTCCACGTAGGAGTGGAAGGGGTCCCCCAGCTCCTCCCCGTGGATGAGCTTCCCGGCGTCCTCCTCCATGTGGATTCTCGTCAGGCGCACCCGGCGCTCCCCGCCCCCCTTGGGGAGGATGCGCACCTCGCCCCCCCGGCAGATGGGCTCCTCGTACTGGCTGATCTGGTAGCCCTTGGGGAGGTCGGGGTAGAAGTAGTGCTTGCGCGCGAAGCGGCAGCGGGGGGCGATCTCGCCCCCGACGGCGAGGCCCAGCCTCAAGGTGTACTCGACCGCCCGGCGGTTCAAGACCGGGAGCACCCCCGGGAGGCCCAGGTCCACCGTGCAGGTGTGGGCGTTCGGGGGGCCGCCGAAGGCCGCGTCCGCGGCGCAGAAGATCTTGCTCCGGGTGGAGAGCTGGGCGTGGACCTCCAGCCCGATCACGGTCTCGTAGGGCATCCTTCCTCCTAGGTTTTGGCCTTCTCCTTCAGGCGCTCGGCCGTGCGCCCGATGACGGCCCCGGTGAAGGCCTTCGTGCCCAGCTTCCCGCCCAGGTCGGGGGTGGCCTCGCCGGCGTCCAGGCAGTCGAAGAGGCCCCGGCGCAGGGCGTTGGCGTTTCGGCTGTCGCCTAAGTGGGCGAGGAGCATGGCGAAGGCGCGGAGGATGGCCGTGGGATTCGCCTTGTCCTGGCCGGCGATGTCCGGGGCGGTGCCGTGGATGGCGTCGAACATGGCGACCGTCACCCGGCCCCGCTCGTTGAAGGCCAGGGAGACCGAGGCGCCCAGCCCCAGGCTCCCGATGAGCCCGCTCGCAAGGTCCGAGAGGAAATCCCCGTACTCGTTCAGCACCAGGATCACCTGGAACCTCTCCGGGGCCATGACCAGCTTCGCCAGGAGGGCGTCGAAGAGCTCGCGGCGGTGCTCGACCTGGCCCGCGAAGGCGATCTCCTTGGCCACCTCGTCCACGATGTCCTCGAAGAGGCCGTCCGTCACGCGCTGGATGGTGTATTTGCTGGAGGAGGTGAGCGACTTGCGGTCGCGGGCGGCGATGGAGAAGGCGTAGTGCGCCGCCTGCTCGCAGGTCTTGCGGTCCACCACGCGCAGGCTCGCCGCGGCGTAGTCGCCGATCATCTGCCCCGGGTCGTCGTAGGTGCCCCCCGTGGCCACACGGACGATGTCGAGGTCGAGCTTCCCCGTGAACATGGTGCGCAGGCCCGGGATGGTGGTGACGGGCCGGTGGATGACGGAGAACTTGAGGAGCTTGCGCAGCACGGCGTTGGGGCTCTCGTCGATGGTGGCGGTGGGGTACTTGATCCCCACCCCGGTCCTGCGCATGGAGGCCGCCGCCTGGTCGTAGAGCAGGCGCGCGCCCTTGCGGCGGTTCTCGTAGGCCAGGTCCACGGTGTCGAAGGCGTGCTCCCCGGGGAGCGACTCCGCCACGGCGCGGACGCTCTGGCGCAGCTCCTCGGCGATGCCGTCCCCCAGGAGCTCCGTGATCTCGCGCCGCTCGCTCATCGCAGGCCCTCCCTTTCCATGCGCGCGCTCAAATGGGCGGGAGCGCCCGGTGGTGCCCGGTCGCCCCCTCGAAGGCCGCCGCCGCGCGGAGCACGGCCTGCTCCCCGAACGCCCGGCCCACCAGCTGAAGCCCGATGGGGAGGCCCCCCGAGGTGAACCCGCAGGAGAGGCTCAGCCCCGGCAGGCCCGCCAGGTTGCACGGGATCGTGAGGATGTCCGAGAGGTACATGCTGAGGGGGTCCGTCATCCGCTCGCCCAGGCGGAAGGCGGCCGTCGGCGCCGTCGCCGAGAGCAGCACGTCCACCCGCTCGAAGGCGGCGCGGAAGTCGCGGCAGACGAGGGTGCGCACCCGCTGGGCCTTGGTGTAGTAGGCGTCGTAGTAGCCCGAGGAGAGGGCGTAGGTGCCGAGCATGATGCGGCGCTTGACCTCCTCCCCGAAGCCGGCCTCGCGGGTCGCCGCGTACATCCCGAAGAGGGGCCCGTACTCGGACTCCCCCTCGGCCCGGGGGCCGTAGCGCACCCCGTCGTAGCGGGCGAGGTTGCTGCTCGCCTCCGCGGGCGCCAGGATGTAGTAGACCGGGAGGGCGTACTCGGTGTGGGGGAGCGAGACTTCCTCGATCCCGGCGCCGAGGCCCTCCATCACCCGCACCGCCTCGCGCACGGCGGCCTCCACCTCCGGGTCCATCCCGGGGACGAAGTACTCCTTGGGGATCCCGATCCGCATCCCCCGCACCCCCGCGTCGAGCCCCCGGGCGTAGTCGGGCACCGGCTCCTTGGCCGAGGTGGAGTCCCTCGGGTCGTGGCCGCTGATGGCCGTGAGCAGGAGGGCGCAGTCGCGCACGTCGCGCGCGAAGGGCCCTATCTGGTCGAGCGAGCTGGCGAAGGCGACGAGCCCGTAGCGCGAGACGCGCCCGTAGGTGGGCTTCATCCCCACCACCCCGCAGCATGCCGCGGGCTGGCGGATGGAGCCCCCCGTGTCCGAGCCCAGGGTGGCGGCGGCCGAGCGGGCGGCCACGGCGGCGGCCGAGCCCCCGCTGCTCCCCCCGGGGATGGCGTCCAGGTTCCAGGGGTTGCGGGTGGGGCCGAAGGCGCTCCGCTCGGTGGAGGAGCCCATGGCGAACTCGTCCATGTTGAGCTTGCCCAGGATGACCGCCCCGGCCCCCTTGAGGAGGGCCACGGCCGTCGCGTCGTAGGGGGCGGTGAAGGTTTCGAGGATCTTGGAGGCGCAGGTGGTCCGCGTCCCCTTCATGCAGAGGAGGTCCTTCACGGCGACGGGGATCCCGAGCAGGGGGGAGGAGCTCTCCCCCTCGCGGAGGCGCCGGTCGGCCGCGCGCGCGGCCGCGAGGGCTTCCTCCCCGAGCACGCTCAGGTAGGCGCGGACGCGCCCTTCGGTCTCCTCGATCCGCTTGAGGTAGGCCCGGGTGGCCTCCTCGGAGGAGATCTCCCGGGCGCGGAGCTTCTCGCCCAGGGCGTGGACGGTGAGCGAGACGATCTCGCTCATTCCTCGTCCCCGAAGGAGATCCCCACGGCCCGGGCGACCCGGATGAAGTCGGAGTCGGGAGGCACCAGGCGCTGGCCCTTCGCCGCCTCGGCCAGCGGGACCAGGGCGATCTCCCCTCTCCTCAGGGCGACCAGGTTGCCGAAGCGGCCCTCGATCGCGCTCAGGGCAGCGTGCACGCCGAAGCGCGTGGAGAGGTTGCGGTCGTAGGTGGAGGGGGAGCCTCCGCGCTGGATGTGGCCGAGGACGGTGACGCGCGTCTCGATGCCGGTCATCTTCTCGATGAGGCCGCCCACGACGTTGCCGACCCCCCCCAGCCGGCGCGGCTCGGTGGGATCGTCCACCATGGCCTTGACCACGACCTCGCCGCCCCTCTGCCGGGCGCCCTCGGCCGCCACGATGATGGTGAAGTTCTTGCCTGCGGTGCGGTCCTCGCGGATCTTGGCGGCCACGGCCTCGATCGAGAAGGGGATCTCGGGCAGGAGGATGATGTCCGCCCCCCCCGAGAGGCCGGAGAAGAGGGCGATCCAGCCCGCGTTGCGGCCCATCACCTCGATCACCATGATCCGCCCGTGGCTCTCGGCGGTGGTGCGGATTCGGTCGATGGCCTCGGTGGCCGTGCCCACGGCGGTGTCGAAGCCGAAGGTCACGTCGGTGGCCAGGAGGTCATTGTCGATGGTCTTGGGGACGCATATGGCGGGGAGCCCCTTCTGGGTGAGCTGGTAGGTGATGGAGAGGGTGCCGTCCCCGCCGATGGCGATCAGGCCGTCGAAGCCGGCCTCGCGGAAGTTCCCCAGGATGGTGTCCGACACGTCCACGCGCCGGTGCTCGCCGTCGATGGTCATCATGAAGGCGAAGGGGTTGTCCCGGTTGGAGCTGCCGAGGCAGGTCCCCCCCCGCTGGAGGAGGTCCTCGACGGTTTCGCCCTCGAGGTGGACGTAGCTCTTGTGCAGGAGGCCGCTGTAGGCGTTCCGGATCCCGCTGACGCGCACCCCCCCCCGCTCGGCCGTGAGGACGACGGCCCGGATCACGGCGTTCAGCCCCGGGCAGTCGCCCCCTCCCGTGAGATCCCCCAGGTGGCGTACCTTCTTCTTCGGCTTCGCAGCGGCTGGCTCGGCGCTCACGGCTCCCCTCCCTCCCCTCGCGGGACCTCCGGGTATCCCCCCTCCCCCCAGTCTATCGGATTCCTTCCCCGTCGGCCTCCGGGAGTCAGGGGGGGCGCAGAAGAAAGCAGGCGTAGCCCAGCGACTCCCGCCCTCCGCCGCTGTGGTAGGCCTCCAGGTCCGCCTGCCAAAGGTCGAGGGTCGATTGGGCCTCGGGCGAGCTCTTGTGCTCCCGCCGGTTCTCCAGGATGGCGCCGGCCTGGCAGGCGTAGAAGCGCTCCCAGGCCCCGTCGGCCTCGAGGTCCGCGGCCTCAACGCGGAAGCCCGCCTCCCGGTAGCGGGCCCTGAGGTCCTCGACCTCGCCCACCTCCCAGGGGACGAAGCGGCCGAGCCAGGAGCGCACGGCCTCTCCCGCCCTCTCCCGCCCGCCGGGCTTCCAGACCACCTCGGAGAGGGCGACCCGCCCGCCGGGGCGGACCACGCGGGCCAGCTCGCGCGCGGCGCGCCCGGAGTCGTAGGGATGGGCGGCCCCCAGCATCAGGGCGAGGTCGAAGTAGGCGTCGTCGAAGGGGAGGTCCCCCGCCGGGGCCTCGATGATGTCCACCAGGTGGCCTAAGTCCTCGAACAGCGCGCGCCGGCGGGCCTCCTCGACGAACTCGGCGCGGGCCTCCACCCCCGTCACTTGGCAGCCGAAGCGGCGGGCGAGGGTGAGGCCAGCGCCGCCTTTGCCGCAGCAGGCGTCGAGCACGTTCGACGCCGGGGAGAGGCCGCAGCGGCCGCCCAGCCTTTCGATCGTCTCGGAGGTGATGGGGGAGAGGTAGAGGTTGTGTTTGTAGCGCTCGAACGCGTCGAGGATCATCCGGACCGGATCCCAGCGGGGTCTAGAAGGGCGAGAGCCCGATCAGGTCCAAGAGGAGCAGGAGGGAGCTCAGTCCGAGGATCCCGGCGACGATCAGGGCGAAGAGCCCGAAGAGCCTGCTGTATACCATTGATTCTCTCCCTAGGAGCTTTTCTTCTTCTTGCGGGCCGGCGCGGCGGGCCGCGATTTGCTGATTTGCATGAGAACCTTGCCGTCCTTGAAGACGCTGACCGTCCCGGTGGATTCGCTGATGGCGAAGGAGGTGGCCGCGCTGACCTCGGTGATGCCCGAGGCCGCCATGTGGCGCGCCCCGAGGCCCGGCGGGAGGTCCGCCCCCGGCGCGGCGTTCAGGTGCCGCCCGGCGGCCTCGATGACGCCGTCCCCCCGGATGACGAAGGCGCCGTCGATGGCGCTGAACTCCTTGATGGTCTCGCGCAGGGTCGGGTCCATGATGTTGCGCTGGTTTTCCGGGTACCCGTGGAAGGGGTTGATCACCATCTGGCGCGAATACTGGAGGACCAGCTCGTGGTCCCCCAGGACCAGGAGCGCGCCCCGGGGCTTGCCCTCGCGGCCCTCGGCGGCCAGCTGGAGGGCGAGCGAGAGGACGGTCTCGAACACCTTGGGGTCCACCCCGTCGATCTCGCTGCGGGTCTCGGAGGTTTGGAACATCTCCTTCTCCTGGTCGAGGTGGAAGATCATGAGGGTATCGATCTGCTCGTTCTCGGCTAGGCCGGAGAGGCAGACGATGGTGTCCTCCTTGGTGATGGCCCCCTCGCTCAGGGCGATGACCACCCCCATCTTGATGATGTCCAGCCGGCTGAGCGCCACCTCGGGGAGCCGGATGGCGCGGCACCCCCTCTCGATGAGCGAGTCGTACGTCTCGGCCGAGCACGTCGTGACGAAGCGCTCCACCTCGGAGGGGATCCGGGCGAGGGCGTCCATCTCCTTCACGGCGTCGGCGTGGACGAAGAGGGCCCGCGCGCCCGTTTGGGCGCATATCCGCGACGCCGCCTCGATGAGGCTCTCGCTCAGGCCGGCCGCTTTCGCCACTCCGCCTCCCCGCACTAGCCCTGGCCCTCGATCGCCAGGTAGAAGGTGGACCCTTTCCGCTCGACGAGGAAGAGGTTGCTCGTCCCCTTCCCCTGGTTGAGAGTGGTGCGCATCTCATTGACGTTGCGGACGCGCTTTTGGTTCACCTCGATGATCACGTCCCCCCTCTGGAGGCCGACCTGAGCGGCCGGGCTGCCCGGCGCCACCCCCGCGACGACCACGCCGGTCCGGGTCTTGGCCCCGATTTGGCGGGCGATCTCCGGAGTGAGGTTCTGCACCTGGAGCCCCAGCTTGGCGGTCAGATCCTCCTGCGTCGGGGCCCGGGCGATCACATCCTCCGCCTCGGGCATCTTGCCCACCATGAGGGTGAGGGTGAGGGGTTTCCCCTGGCGGATCACCTCGACCCGGGCGCTGGCGCCCGGCTTGAGGTCCGCCGCCATCCGGGAGAGGTCGCGCGAGCTGTCCACCCTCTCTCCGTTCAGGCTCACGATCACGTCGCCGCGCTGGATCCCGCTCTTGGCCGCGGGGCCGTCGTCCACGAGGTTGGCCACGATGGCGCCGCGCGCCTCCTTCAGGCCGAGGCTCTTGGCCATGGTTTCGTTGACGGATTGGATCGAGACGCCCAGGAAGCCGCGCACGACCGTTCCGGTGCGCAGCTGCGAGAGGATCTTCCTGGCCATGTTCACCGGGATGGCGAAGCCGATCCCGATGTTCCCCCCGGTCCGGCTGAAGATGGCCGTGTTGATGCCGACCACCTCCCCCGCGAGGTTGAAGAGCGGCCCCCCGCTGTTGCCCGGGTTGATGGAGGCGTCCGTCTGGATGAAGTCGTCGAAGCGGCCTTGGCCGATCATGCGGCCCTTGGCGCTCACGATCCCGGCGGTGACGGTGTGGGAGAGGCCGAAGGGGTTCCCGATGGCCATCACCCAATCGCCCACGCGGAGCCTATCGCTGTCCCCCAGATGGACGAATTGGAACGTGTCGCCGGGTCTCTTCTCCACCCGGAGCATGGCGAGGTCAGTTTGGGGGTCGCGCCCCACGACGGTGGCCTTGCGCTTCCTCTGGTCGTGGAAGATGACGGTGATCCCGGTGGCCTTCTCGATGACGTGGTTGTTCGTCAGGAGAAAGCCGTCGGCGTCGATGATGAAGCCCGAGCCCAGGCTGGTCGCTTTCTGCTCGGCGGGGGGCCGCGGCCCGCCCTCCGGGGGCGGGAAGGGCTGGCCCTCGAAGAAGCGGCGGAAGAACTCGCTCCAGGGATCTCCGGGGAGGCCGGGGATCCCGCCCATCTGAGGCTGAACGACGGTCTCGGCGCTGATGTTCACGACCGCGGGCCGAAGGCGCTCGGCGAGATCCGCCAGAGAGGGCAGGCTCGCCGCGTGGCTTGTGCGCGGGCCGGGCGCGGCCGCGAGGGAGAGCGCGACCAGGAGAAGCCAAAGGAGGTTCATTTTCATGCGTGCGAGCGGACGAATGAGAGTGCGTGCCATTGGTTGTGCCTTTCCTCATGAGTCTGGCGGCGAGGATTCTCCCCCCTAAACTTCCCGATCGCCCGGCTCCCGGGGCCGCGAGAGGGCGGCGCCGGGCGTTTCTCTGCTCTCTGGCTTTGCGCCGCGCGGGGTCCCCGCTCTTTGCCGGGGAGCGGACCGGTTCAACCCTTTATTTTCCCTCATCAAATCCTGCCGCGCAATCGTCGGCGCCCCCAAGGATCGACGCCGGGGGGAGCCAGCGATATGATCTTGGACGCCATCCGGTTCCCCCCCTGCGGCGGGCGGCCCTGCGCCCGCGGCGCCCTGCCCAATCCAGGGAAAGGCCTGTTTTCCTTGGGGAGAGGTCTTTCGGGCGAGCCCCCCCCTCCGCGGAGAAGCCTGCGTGACGCCCGAGACCGAGACCGTCCTCCTGGCCCTGGCGGCGGCCTTCCTCACGGCCTCGACCAACGTCGTCTGCTCCCGCGCCCTGGCCCGGATGGGCTCGTTCGCCTTGGCCCAGGTGACCAACCTGGGCAACGTGACCCTCCTCGGGGCCTATGGCCTGTGGGGCTTCGACTCCGGGCGCCTGCGGTGGGAGGCCCTCGCCTGGTTCGCGGCCCTGGGGGTGCTCAACTTCAGCATCAACCGGTGGGTCTTCTACACCGGGATGAGCGCGATGGGGCCCTCGCGCCACATCGCCGTCATGGGCCTCGCCCCGCTTCCCAGCCTGGCGCTGGCCATGGCTCTGCTGGGGGAGCGGCCGGGGGGGCTCGTCCTCCTCGGCACGGTCCTCATCGTGGCGGGGGTGGTCGCGGTGAGCTACGAGCGGGCGCAGGGCCGGTGGGTCCGGGCCGGGATCGGCTGGTCGCTGACCAGCGTGCTCTTCCTCGCGGCGAGCGCCTACATGCGCAACCGGGGGATGAACGTCATGCGCGAGCCCGCCCTCTTGACCGCCTGGGCGGCCCTGGTGGCGATCCCCACCGGGGAGCTGCTCCGGCCCCTCCTCCCCCGCCGCTACTTCGCCTGGGGGCCCATCGGGGCGCTGGCGCCCGTCCTGCTCCTGAGCATGGTCCTCAACTGCGTCCAGCAGGTGCTCATCAACCAGTCCATCCAGGGCAAGCTCTCCCTCGCGGTTCCCATCATGAGCGCCTCTCCCGTCTTCGTGCTTGTTCTCTCGGCGGCCTTTTTGCGCGACCTTGAGCGCCTGAACGCGCGCGTGGTGGCGGGCGTCCTCCTCGCCGTGGCGGGCATGGCCGCCATCGGCGCCGGACGGCACGGGTGAGGGGCCCTCTCGCGCCCCCGGGGCTTATCTGCTAGGTTGGGGGAACCGGGGCGAGAGCGGGGCACCCCGGGGATCTCCTGTCCCGGGGCGCGCCGCGCCCCGTTTTTGGCTTTGTGGGGGGAAAGATGATGCACCGCCCCATCCTCATCCTCGCCGCCCTGGCCCTGCCCCTGTTCTGGCTGGCCGGGTGCGGAGGGGCCGCCAAGGCGGTGGAGGAGACGGTGAGCCTCCCCGTCCGGGCGGTGGGCGAAGGGGTGGAGGCCGTCGGCAAGGGGGTGGGCGAGGTCGGCCGGGCGGCGACCGAGGGTGTGGTGGGGAGGATCCTGACCGACCGCAACCGCCACTCCCTCCTCCGGGAGCACCGCGAGCTGGGCGAGCACATGAAGGCCGTCGAGGCCCACCTCCGCGATCGGGGGACCCTCCTGCCCGACGGGGAGCAGCGGGTCCTCCAGGGGGCCAAGGACAACCTGGCCGCCGCGGGCCGCCAGCTCGAGGCCGAGCGCATCCCGATGGAGCTGGGGCTGAGCGTCCAGGGCCTGCTCGACAAGGTGCGCGAGACCTTCCAGCTCTTCCGCGCCCGCCACAACACCCCCCCCTACACCGGCTTCGTCGCCCTCCGCTAGGCGCCCCGGGGAGCCCTCCTCATGTGTCCACTCATGGTGGTCGCCGACCCCGAAGGCCGGGTCTTCGAGCACCCCGGGCTCGAGATGGTGGGGGCGCTGGGGGCCGAGCCGGTCGCCCCGGAGCCGGGGGAGCTCTCCCCCCTGCCGGAGGGGAGCCGCCTCTTCACCATCCCGGAGAGCCATCCGGTGGGGGGGGATCCCCTCCGCGGCGCGCTCGTGACGGTCGAGGAGGCGGATTGGGGGGAGGGCGCCCTCCCCCTCCAGGCGGCCTGCACCTTCCCGGCGCCGGGGTGGACCCGCACCCTCCTCCCCTTCGCCGAGCGCAGGCCGGGGGCGGCGGCGCTGCCGCTTTGGGCCTACACGGCGCTGGGGTTTGACGAGGAGAAGGAGGCCTTCGTCTGCGCCGCCCTCCAGGTGGACGACTGCCCCCGCTGGTCGCCCGCGGCCTTCGACGACCGGGGGCTCCCCGCGCGGGTGGCCGAGATGCGCAGGCGCCACCCCCGCAACCGCATGATCGCCCACCTCGCCCGCTGCGCCTCGGAGTTCCACTGCTTCGCCGCCAAGAACTTCTTCGCCGGGCGCTGGGAGATGGGCCTCCCCATCGCCCCCCTCTGCAACGCCGACTGCCGGGGCTGCATCTCCCTCCAGACGGACGACCTCTTCCCGGCGAGCCACGAGCGGATCGCCTTCGTCCCCGCGGCCGAGGAGCTGGCCGAGATCGCCCTCCCCCATCTGGAATCGGCCGAGATGGCGGTCGCCTCCTTCGGCCAGGGCTGCGAGGGGGAGCCCCTCCTCCAGGCCGGGGTGATCGAGCGCGCCTGCCGCCTCATCCGGGAGCGCACCGCCCGCGGCACCCTCCACCTCAACACGAACGGGAGCCGCCCGGAGTGGGTGGGCCGGCTCGCCGCGGCGGGCCTGGAGAGCATCCGGGTGAGCACGAACAGCGTCCTCCCCGAGTGGCACCGCGCCTACTACCGGCCCGAGACCTACGGCTTCCGGGAGGTCGAGGACACGGTCAAGGCCTCCGTGGACGCGGGGCTCTACACCCAGGTCAACTACCTCGTCTTCCCCGGCGTCACCGACCGGGAGGCCGAGGCCGAGGCCCTCCTCGGCTTCTGCGCCCGCACCGGGGCGCACGTCATCCAGATGAAGAACCTCTGCATCGACCCCGGGGTCTACCTCGGGATCCTGCCCGGGGCGGAGGAGAGGGGAGGCGCCCTGGGCATGGCGGCCCTGATCGATCTCCTCGGGCGGGAGCTGCCCGGGGTGGCGCTCCGCTACTTCAACCGGCCCCGGGAGGAGTGGCACCTCGACCCCCGCTCCGGCCGGGCCGCCCGCGCGGGAGGGGCGGCATGAGCGGCGGCCTCCTCCAGATCCAGCCCAAGGCCGCGATGCCCCTCGTGCGCGTGGAGGCTCCCGCGGCGGAGGGGGACGCCCCCCGTGCCGCCCTCATTTCGCTCGGCTGCGCCAAGAACACCGTGGACAGCGAGATCATGCTCGCCGCCCTGGCGGGGGCGGGCTACCGCCTCGTTCCGGACCCCGCCCAGGCCCAGGTGGCCATCGTCAACACCTGCGGCTTCATCGAGGACGCCAAGCGCGAGTCCATCGAGGCGATCCTGGAAGTCGCCGCCTTGAAGGATAAGGGTTCTCTCCAGACCCTCGTGGTGGCGGGCTGCCTGGCCGAGCGCTACCGGGGAGAGCTGGCCCAGGGGCTTCCCGAGGTGGATCTCTTCGTCGGGACGCGCGAGTACGACCGCCTCCCCGAGCTCCTGGCCGCCCGGGCGGCGGGAGCCCTCCCCTCCCGGGAGGCCTTCTCGGACACCCTGATGGACTACAGCCGGAGGCTCCCCCGCCTCCTGGCCGAGCCGGGGCCCAGCGCGTACTTGAAGGTGGCCGAGGGCTGCTCCCGCCCCTGCACGTTCTGCGTGATCCCCCGCTTCCGGGGCCGCTTCCGCTCGCGCCCCATCGAGATCGTGGTCGAGGAGGCCGAGGCCCTGGCCGCGGCCGGGGTCAAGGAGGTGAACCTCCTCGCCCAGGAGATCACGAGCTACGGGGCGGACCTGGGATGGGGCTGGTCCCTGGCGAAGCTCTTGGGGCGCCTGAACGAAGTGGAGGGCCTGCGCTGGATCCGCGTCCTCTACAACTACCCGCGCGGGGTGACGGATGATCTC
>CAYMWZ010000069.1:0-12654 GCA_964394385.1 uncultured Nitrospinaceae bacterium
TGGAGGAGGCCGTGGCCCGGGGGAAGGAGGCCCGCGAGGCGGGGGCGGACCTCGTCTTCATCGAGGCCTTGGAGAGCCCCGAGGAGTTCGCCGAGTACGCCCGGCGCTGCCCGGGGCCGCTCCTGGCCAACATGACCGAATTCGGCAAGACCCCGCTCATCACCGCGGCCGAGTTCGAGCAGATGGGCTACCGCTTCGTCATCTTCCCGGTCAGCGTCTTGAGGGCCATGCTCAAGGCGGGGGAGGTCCTCCTCGACGAGATCCGGGAGAAGGGCACCCAGCGGGATTTTCTCGGCCGGATGATGACCCGGCAGGAGCTCTACCGGCTCATTGACTACGACGCCTACCACCGGATCGAGGCCCAATACCTGCCGCGCGAGTGACGCCCCGCCGGGCGCGGGGAGCGACTGAGGCCTCCGCCTTCCCACCTTTCCCCTTTTGGGCCAAAATGGGGCCTCGAATACATCTGCCCCCAATGGAGCGCCTCGCCGAGATGAGCGCCCCCACCCGCGAGCTGGCCGCCTTCGTGAGCCGCCTCTCCTGGGCCGATCTGCCCGAGGAGGTGCACGAGGTCCTGCGCAAGGGCTTCCTCGACGCCCTGGGGTGCGGCCTCTACGGAACCCTCACCCCCTCCGGCCGCATCCTCGCCGGCCATGCCCGCGAGCGGGGGGGAGCCGAGGAGGCCACCCTGTGGGGGGAGGGCTGGCGCGGCCCCGCCGAGAGCGTGGCCCTCTGCCTGGGCACCCAGATCCACGCCTTCGAGCTGGACGACTACCACAGCGGGGCGAAGCTCCACCCGGGCGCCCCCGTCTTTGCCGCGGCGGTCCCCCTGGCCGAGAGGCTCGGGGCGGACGGGAGGGCCTTGATGACGGCCGCCGCCGCGGGCTACGAGACCGCGATCCGCGCCAGCCTGGCCGCCGGGGCGGTCGGGGTCAGGAGGAGGGGCTTCCATCTGACCGGGCTGTGCGGGCCCTTCGGCGCGGCGGCCGCGGCCTGCCGCCTCCTGGGGATGGGCCCCGAGGAGACGGCCAACGCCCTGGGCCTGGCCGGGAGCCAGGCGGGGGGCACCTGGGCCTTCCAGTGCGACGGCTCCGAGACCAAGCGCCTCCACGCCGGGCGGGCCGCCCAGGGCGGTCTCCTGGCCGCCGCCCTCGCCCGGCGGGGGTACACGGGGCCCACGGGCGTCTTCGAGTTCTGGGACGGGGGGTTCCTCTCCGCCTACGGCGGCGGGGAGGGGGATCCCGCCCGCCTGACCGGGGGCCTGGGCTCCCGCTGGGAGACGGCGGGCGTCTCCTTCAAGCCCTACTGCTGCTGCGGGAGCACCCACTCGACCATCGACGCGGTGCTCTCCCTGCGGGAGGCGCACGGCCTGCGGCCCGAGGAGGTGGAGGAGATCGAGATCTTCAACCACAGCGTCGTGAAGCAGCAGTGCAGCTGGCCCTACGAGCCGGTGAGCCCCCTCAAGGCGCAGATGAACATCGAGTACTGCGCGGCGGTGGCCCTGGCGGACGGGGCGGCCGGGCCCGAGCAGTTCTCCCCCGGCCGCATCGCCGACCCCGGGCTCGTCGCCCTCGCCCGGCGGGCGCGCTTCACGGTGGACCCCGAGATCGAGCGGGTCTACCCGGCCGCCTTCCCCGCCAAGGTGGCCATCCGCACCCGGGACGGGCGGGAGCTTCGGGCGGAGGTGCCCGGCCCCAAGGGCTCCCCCCAGAACCCGATGTCCTTCGCCGAGGTGGCGCAGAAATTCCGCCAGCTGACGGCCGCCCTCCTGGACGCCGAGGCCCAGGAGAGCCTGATCGGGGACGCCCGCGGCCTCGAGGGCGTGGAGGACGCCGGGTCGGTCGTGGGCCGCCTGTCGCGGGCTCCCGCCCGCCGCTGAGGGGGGGGAGAAGTCATTCGCGCCGTCCCGTCTCATCGGAGGCCGGCATGGAGACCCTGAGCGACAGGCTCGCGCGGTTCGCCGCGGGGCTGCGCTACGAGGACATCCCCGCCCAGGTGATCGAGAAGGCGAAGCTCCACCTCCTGGACGCCTTGGGGATCGGGCTCGCCGCCACGCGCGAGCCCTACGCCGCGGGGGTCGCGGCCCTCGTGCGCGACTGGGGCGGGAGCCCGCAGGCCACCCTCTGGCGCTGGGGCGACCGCCTCCCCGCGGCCCACGCCGCCCTCGCCAACGGCAGCTTTGTCCACGGCCTGGACTTCGACGACACCCACACCGACTCCATCACCCACGTGAGCGCCTGCGTCGTCCCCACCGCCCTGGCGGTGGGGGAGGCGGTCCGCGCCTCCGGGAGGGAGATCCTGGCCGCCATGGTCGCCGGCTTCGAGGTGATCGCCCGCGTCGGGGGGGCGGCGCTGGGGGGCTTCCACGCCCGGGGCTTCCACGCCACCCCCATCTGCGGGGCCTTCGGCGCCGCGGCCGTGGCGGGGCGGCTCTTGGGCCTCGCGCCCGGGGCCATCGCCAACGCCCTGGGCGTGGTGGGGAGCCAGGCCGCGGGGCTTCAGGAGTTTTTGGACGACGGCAGCTGGGTGAAGCGCTTCCACCCCGGCTGGGCCGCCCACGCGGGCGTGGCCGCCGCCCAGCTCGCAGGCCACGGCTTCCTGGGCCCCAGCAAGATCTTCGAGGGCCGCTTCGGCCTCTACGCCACCCACTTGAGGGAGCCCCGCTTCGACCCCGAGGTCCTGGCGGGGGGGCTGGGGGAGCGCTGGGAGACGTTGCGGATCTCCTTCAAGCCCTACCCCTGCTGCCACTTCAACCACGCGGCGATGGACGCGGCCAAGGCGCTCGCCGGGGAGCTCGGCGTCCGGGCCGAGGCGATCGCCCGGCTCGATGCGATCGTGCCCGAGCCCATGATCCCCATCACCTGCGAGCCCATCGAGGACAAGCGCCGCCCCCGCACCTCCTACGCCGCTCTCTTCAGCCTCCCCTACTGCATCGCCGTCAACGTGGTGAGGGGGCGGACCACCCTGGCGGACTTCGAGGAGGAGAATTTGAACGACCCGAGCGTCCTCGCCCTGGCCGGGAAGGTCCGCTGCACGGGGGTCGCCTCGGACCGCTTCCCCAAGTACTTCCACGGGGCCGTGCGCCTGACCCTGGCCGACGGGCGCGTCGCCGAGCGTGAGGAGCCCGTCAACCGGGGCAACCCCGACAACCCGATGGCCCGGGAGGACGTGGAGGCGAAGTTCTACGCCAACGCCCTCCGCGTGCTCTCCCCCGAGAGGGCGAGGGCCGCCGCGGCCGCCGCGATGGAGCTCGACCAGGCGCCCGGGGCGGACCCCCTCCTGGCCGCCTGCCGCGAAGGCTGATCCCTTGAAGGACGCCTGGAGCGAGCGTGCCTTTGCCCAAGCGTGGGACCGGGAGGGCGCCCGGCGGGACAATCCCGACCGCGGGGAGCAGCTCGACCTCCTCGTGACGCTTTTGGCCGACGCCTGCCGCGGGGGCGGCTGGATCCTCGACCTGGGGTCGGGCTCGGGCCAGATCGAGGAGATGATCTTGGAGCGCATCCCCGCCGCGCGCGTCGTGGGGGTGGACAACTCCTCCTCCATGATGGCCCTGGCGCGCGAGCGGCTGGCGCGCTTCGCCGGCCGCTTCGTCGGGGTGGAGGGGGACATGGCCGCCCTGGGCGGCCTCGGCCTCCCCCACGCGCCCTACGCCTTCGTCATCAGTGTCCAGGCCGTCCACGAGATTCCCCACCCGGCGAAGCGCGAGGTCTTCGCCCGGGCCTTCGGCCTCCTGGAGCCCGGCGGCGCGTTTTTCCTCCTGGACCGGGTCGCGCCCGATTTCGAGGGCCTCCCGCGCAGCTACCGCAGCGTCTGGGAGCGCCTCAACCGCAAGGCCGGGATCGAGGAGCCGATGACGTTCAAGGAGTACGTCGAGAAGTACGGCGCAAAGGGAGACCACGTGGCCGGGCTGGAGGATCTCCTCGGCTGGCTGCGGGGGGCGGGCTTCCGGGCAGCCCCCCTCTACCTCCACTACAACCGCGCCCTCATCGCCGCCCAGAGGCCGGCGGCGGGGTGAAGCGCTCGAGCAACCCGCGTTGCGTTTCCCCGGCGGAAGAGGGCGCGGGGCCTCAGGGCGCCGGGGAGGGCGCGGGGGCCGCGCACCGGAAGCCGGTGATGTGGGTCCAGCGGTCCGGGTAGTCCTGGTTGCGGTGGGAGACGCGGAAGCCCCAAGGGTCGTCGCTCAGCCAGGAGCATCCGCGCATGGTGCGCTTGGTGCCCGTTGAGGGGCCTTGGGGGTTGCGGTCCGGGCTCCCGCTGTAGTAGCTGGCCTCGTACCAATCCGCCACCCAGTTCCAGACGTTCCCCTCCATGTCGACCGCCCCGTAGGGGCTTGCGTTGGTGAGGTAGGTGCGGTCCACCGGATGGGGGCCGCTCCCGCTGTTGCGGGCCCAGATGACTTTGGTGGGGTCCCACGCGTTCCCCCAGGGGTAGAGTTGCCCGTTCTCCCCCCCCGCGGCCTTCTCCCACTCGGCCTCGGTGGGGAGCCGCTTGCCCGCCCACCGGCAGTAGTCGCGCGCCTGGAACCAGGTCACCCCCACCACGGGCTGGCGGTCCTGGTCGAAGCCCGAGCCGAAGTCGTGGGCGGGCCGGGCGAACTTGCGGAAGTGGGCGTTCGCCACCGGGTACTTGTCGATGTAGAAGGCGTTGAGGAACACCCGCCGGCGCGGGCGCTCGTCCGTCCCCCCGTCGTCGCTTCCCATGAGGAACCAGCCCGCGGGGACGAGGACCATGGGCGCCCCGTCCTTGGCGACGATCTCCTTCGGCAGGGAGGCCGCCGGGGCTCCGCGCGTTTGCGCCGAGGCGGCCGGGCCAGCCATGAGAACCGCCACCGCCCAGAGCAGGCCCAGCGTCCGCACCGTGACCCCCCGTGATCCGTGGCTGGAGGAAAATGACATCCGAAGGAAAATCCTTGCCAAAGGGGAAGGCAAATGGCAAGGGGCGCCCGGCCCCTACTCCACGAACTCGGGCTCGACCCGCCGGGGGAGGAGCCCCGCCTCGGCCGCCCGGCCGAGGAGGACCCGCACGGCCTCCCTGCCGGCCTCGCCGTAGCCCTTCGTCCACTCGTTCACGTACATCCCGACAAACGCGTCCGCCTTCCCGCGGGGGAGGTTCCGCGCGTAGGCCATGGCGTAATCCAGCGCCTCCTCGCGGTGGGCCAGGGCGTAGCGGATGCTCTCCCCGAGGAGCCGGCTCACTTGGCGGATGGCCGCCGGCCCCAGGTCCTTCCGGATGACGTTGCAGCCGAGGGGGAGGGGCCCCCCCGTCTCGGCCTTCCACCACCTGCCCAGATCCTCGACCAGGCGGAAGCCCTCCTCCGCGTAGGTGAGCTGCCCCTCGTGGATGAGGAGGCCCGCGGGGAGGGCCCCACGCCCGACTTCCTCCATGATCCGGTCGAAGGGCACCACGCGGTGCTTCGGCTCGGCGCCTCCCAGGTAGAGGCGCAGCGTCAGGTAGGCCGTGGTCAGAAGGCCGGGCACGGCGACCTCGGCCCCCGCGAGCAGGTCGGCGCGCGCCAGGGGCTCCTTGCTGATGAGGACCGGCCCGTAGCCGTCGCCGAAGCTCGCCCCGTGGGGGAGGATGGCGTAGCGGTCCGCCACGTGGCAGTAGGCGTGGAAGCTCACGGCGCTGATCTCGTACCTCCCCTCGAAGGCGGCCCGGTTCAAGGTCTCGATGTCGCGGAGCTCGTGGAGGAACTCGAAGTCCCCCGTCTCGATCTTCCCGTTGGCCAGGGCGTGGAACATGAAGGCGTCGTCCGAGTCCGGGCTGTGGGCGAGGCGGATCGTGGTGGGCAAGGGATCGGCTCCCCCGGTCAGGTCATCATGTCGCCCGCGGGGC
Source organism: uncultured Nitrospinaceae bacterium (assembly GCA_964394385.1). Taxonomy (GTDB): domain Bacteria; phylum UBA8248; class UBA8248; order UBA8248; family UBA8248; genus CAYMWZ01. Next base: position 5,836 of record CAYMWZ010000069.1, read on the forward strand.
GGCCGCCGGCCTTGTAGTCCCTCCCCCCCTTCGGGAAGTCCCCCTCGGCCGCCCGGCGGAGGAGGGCGCCCAGGAGGGCGGATGCGGCCTCCAGGTCGGACTCCAAGAAGAGCTCGGCCGGGCTGTGGGAGTAGCGGCGGGGGAGGTTCAGGTTCACGGTCGGGAGCCCTCCCGGCCGGGAGCGGCTGATGGCCGAGGCGTCGGTGAAGGTGCCGAGGAAGGCGTCCTCCTGGAGGGGGACCTCGGCGGCACGGGCCGTCTCCTTGACCCACGCGGCCAACAAGGGCGGGGCGATGTGGCCCATGAGGCTCGCGGGCTGGTGGTCGTAGCGGCGCAGGACGGGCCCCCCGCCCAGGCGGGCCCCCCGGGCGTCCCCCGTCCCCTCGGGGCCCTCGGCCGCCACCGTGTCGAGGACGATGGCCAGGTCGGGGGGCTTTCCCCCCATGGTGTGGGCCACCGAGAGAACCGACGCCCCCCGGGCGCCGACCTCCTCCTGGACGCAGAAGGCGGCGCTGAGTCTCAGCCTGTCGGCGAAGGCCCGGGCGTTCAGGAAGGCCTCCACGCAGAGGGCGCAGCCCGAGCGGTTGTCCACCGCCTTGGACTTCCAGGCCCCCTCGCCCAGCCGGGTGAAGGGGCTGTGGAAGACGCCGGGCGTCCCCGGCCCGATCCCCAGCCGCCGGACGGCCTCCCCGTCCCGACATCCCAGGTCGATCCACATCTGGGCGGCGGTCGGGTGCTCCTGGCCCTGGAGGGCCTGGAGGTGGCCGCTGCGGATGTTGACGACGCCGCGGTGGAGGGCTCCGTCCTCGGCCAGAAGGTCCACCTCCCGGCCCGGGAAGGAGGCGTCCGCCACGAGGCCCACCTTCTCGAAGCGCACGGCCCCCCCCGGCTCCGCCCCCGTCACCACGAGGCCCACCTCGTCCATGTGGCACTGGAGGAGGAGGTGGGGGGCGCCGGCGTTCGAGCGCTGCAGGGCGATCAGGTTGCCGATGGCGTCCTGCCGGAGGCGCTCCGCCGCGCGGAGCAGCATCCCGGCGATCGCCTCGCGCACGGCCCCCTCGTGCCCCGGGGGGCCCGGGAGGGCGCAGAGGGCGCGCATCCGCTCGATGAGGGGCGGGGGCACGGGCGCCTCAGTCCACGATGGCGAGCGCCCGGGCGGGGGCCGCCTCCGCGTCCATGATCTTGATGGGGAGCGCCATCATGAAGAAGCGCTCCTTGCCGATCTTGTCGAGGTTGTCGAGCCCCTCGATCAAGACAACGCCGGCTCCCAGCATGATGTGGTGCACCTTGAACTCGGTCGAGTCGAAGTCCGTCCGCCGCGCGTCGTACTCCTCGAAGAAGTCGAACGCGATGGCCTTGGGCTTTCGGGCCACGAGCCACCGGGCGGCCGACTCGTCGATGTAGGGGGACTCGGTGTAGTACTCGAGCTTGCCGAACATCTTCCTCCCCCAGTCGGTGCGCACCACGATGATGTCGCCCGGCCGGCATTTTTTCTTGAATTTTTCCAGGTGCGCGCTCTTGATGACGGCGTTGGGCTTGCCCATCTTGGTGAGATCCAGCATGACGGCTTCGCCCATGTAGAGGTGAAAGTCGGCAGCCCCGATGGTGGGGCCGTCCTTCACCACGTGGAGGGTGCTGTCCACGTGGGTGCCGGTGTGGGCGCTGAGCTCGAGCCAGGTGGCCTGCCAGTGGTGGGAGTAGGGCCCCCGGTAGCCTGTCGTGTGCTTCACCTTCTGGGGCACGCCCGGCGGGATGGGCACCCCGCTTTTGATCTCGCAGCTGATGTCGATGTACCGCGGCATGACGGCTTCCTCCCGTCGAGAGGGAAGAGGGAAGGCTCCGGGCCGGGGGCGGCCCGGGCGGCTGTGCTTGGGGGGAGATCCCGGCCGGATTCTGGCACGCGGGCCTCTCCCTGCCAAGCGCACCGCGCCCTTCGGATGGGGAGGCGGGCGCCCCGCGGCTTTCGGCTCGGGCCGCCCCGGCGTATGATCCGGGGAGGGGACGCTGGTCGGTCAAGAAGAGGAGAGCGAGCGTGAGCGAGGAGGCGAAAATCGAAGCCGGCGGATCCGCGCCGGAGGCCGCCCTGGAGAGCAAGGCGGGGGAGAGGGTGCGCCTCTCCGACCTGTGGGGGGAGGGCCCCCTCGTCCTCGTCTTTTTGCGCCACCTGGGGTGAATCTTCTGCCGCGAGCAGCTGGCGCAGTTGCGCCGCTCGTGGGCGGGATTCGAGGAGCGCCGGGCCCGGGTTGTGGCCGTGAGCCCCGCGGGCGGGGAGGCCACGGCGGCGGTGTGCGGGATGCTCGGGGTCCCCTTTACCTGCCTGGGCGACCCCTCGGGGAAGGCCTACGACGCCTTTGGTCTCGGCCGGGCGGGCCTGAGCCAAATGGTCAGCCTGCGGATCCTCTGGCAGAGCGTTCGGTCTCTCGTTCGGGGGAACAGGCCGAGCCGGCCCCAGGGCGACATCTCCCGCCTCCCCGGGGCCTTCGTCATCGACCGCGGGGGGGTCGTCCGGTGGGCCCGGCGGGGCCATGACGCGGCGGACCACGCGGGGGCGGCCGAGCTCCTCGTCGCCCTGGACAAGCTGGGTCCCCCTGGCCCGGGCTAGGGCCGGGGTGGCGGAACCCTGCCCTCCCCCGGGTTCGTCCTTCGAGGTGACGATGGGCGCCCATCCCCTTCGGGATACTCTCCTGAGCGTCATCATTCCTTGCTACAACGAGCGGGAGACCATCCGCGAGATCTTGGCGGGGGTGGGCGCGGTCCCCTTGAACTTGGAGGTCGTCGTGGTGGACGACGGCAGCACCGATGGAACCCGCGAGATCCTTCGAGAGCTCGAGCGCGACGGGCTGCGGGTCATTTACCAGCCGGAGAACCGGGGGAAGGGAGCCGCCCTCGCAGCTGGCTTCGGCGCGGCCCGGGGGAGCGTTTTCGTGGTCCAGGACGCCGACCTCGAGTACGATCCGGCCGAGCTGCCCGAGTTGTTTGAGCCCATCCGCCGCGGGGTGGCGGACGTCGTCTATGGCACCCGCTTCGGCGGGAAACCCCAGCGCGTGCACATGTTCTGGCACAAGATGGGCAACCGCCTCCTCACCTTTTTGACCAACCTCCTCTACAACTCCACCCTCACCGACATGGAGACCGGCTACAAGATGTTTCGCCGGGAGGTGGTCGCTGGTGTCACCATCCGCTCCCGCCGCTTCGATGTCGAGCCCGAGCTCACGGCGAAGATCCTGAAGGCGAAGAAATGGCGCGTCTACGAGATCCCGATCTCCTACTACGGCCGCTCCTACGAGGAGGGGAAGAAGATCACCTGGCGGGACGGCCTCGTTGCGCTCTGGACCCTGATCAAGTTCCGGTTTGTGGACTGACCCTCTCTTCTCCGCCTCCGCCGACGGGGAGGGTTCCGTGAAGCTGGTTCCCCTCGCGCATCCGCCGGGGCCGCGCTTTGAGGCGTTCCTCGCGGCCCACGCCCCGTTGAGCCTCCGCGTACGGGGCGCCCTGGAGGAGTCGGACGGCGCCCCCCCCGTATGGGCGGACGATCCCGAGGCGCCCCGCCTGGCCGTCCACGCCGGGCGCGGGTGGCTCGCGCCCCTCGGGGCCGCGGAGGAGGTGATCGCTCACCTCGCGGACCTCGAGTCTCTCTCCGCCGAGGGGGCAGAGGAGAACGAATGGCTGCTGAAGCTGAGCTCCGTGCCCCGCGAGATCGTGGACGCGCTCGCCGCCCGGCGCCGCCTCGTGCGGCAGACCGGCTGCGGCCTCTACACCCTGCAGGAGGAGGAGTTCAGGCCCTTCTCGGTGGGCCCGCCGCTGGAATCCCTCCGGGAGGAGGACGCGCCGATCCTCGCCGCGCACTCGCAGTATGAGGAAGGCGAGCCCTATTGGCTCGACCGCATCCGCCGGGCGCCGAGCGCCGCAGTGCGCATCGGGGGGGAGCTGGCCGCCTGGATGATCGTCCACGCGAACGGCTCGATCGGGATGCTCTACACGATGGAGAAGTTCCGCAACCAGAAGCTGGGCCGCTTCGTGGCCTCGGCCCTCGCCGAGAAGCAGTTCGGGCGCGGAAGGGCCGTCTACTGCTACATCGTGGACGGGAACGCGCCCTCTGAGCGCGTTTTCTTGAGCCTGGGGTTCCGCCGGGCGGCCGAGGTCGCCTGGGCCGTCTACGAGCGCGGCCCGGGGGGCGACTAGCGGGCGGCGCTCAGCGCATTCCGAAGAGCACGTATTCCCGCCGACGCGCTTCGAGGAAATTTGCGAGCTGAAGGCGCTGCGGATCGCGGGGGCCCTTCCCCACGTTTTGGAGGATCTCCTCCACCTCGCGGGCGAGGCGCTCCGCCTCGGCGATGGCCTGGTCGGTCAGGGAAAAGAGGGTGATGTAGTCGCGGAGCTGGTTCTCGAGGGCGCGCTTGCGCTCGAAGACATCGGGCCCCGAGGTCCGGAGCTTCAAGGCCTCGTTCGCCTGCTTGATGAGGTTGTTGAGGGTCTCGATCTTGCGGCGGATCTCCTTGAGGCGCGCCTCGTACGCTTCGCGGGCCTTGCGCTCCTCCTCTTTTTTCTTTTGGGCGTCTTCGCTGGAGGGGCTCGGGCCGACCGGAGGCGCGGGCGGGGCTGCCGGCTGGGCGGGCGGAAGATGGGAGGCCGGTCGCGCGGCCGGGAGGGGGAAGGCGAGGACCGCCGCCAGGAGGATGATCCCGCACGCCGCTGCTCGCGCCATCGCCGCCCTCCGGGGCTGTTGAGGTCTCTCGAGTGCTCCTTGCGCTATTTTAGCTCCCGGCGGCGCGGGGCTCAACAAGGGAGGCGGTTCCTCGACAAGGCCTTGGAAATCGGCTAAAATACTATAAAAGTCGATGCGGGATCGGCAGCCCGTTTTCTGGCGAGAGGAGATTTTCATCATGCGCAAGGAAGAATACATTGACCGGCCGCCGGGCCCGCTGGGCGGGCTCTGGAGCCTTTGGTACCTCGATCCCATCCTGGTCATCAAGCGAGAGCTGAGCGGCTTCCGGAAGGTGCGCCACAAGGCCTTCGCCGAGAAGGTCCACGCGGGCGACCCGGCGCCGCCTGTCCGGCTCAAGACCCCCTACGGGGAGGAGGTGGACCTCTCCCAGTTCCGGGGGAAGCGGAACATCGTCCTGGAATTCGGCGCGATAACCTGACCGCCCTTCCGCCGGCAGGTGCCGGGCATGGAAGAGCTCCACGGGAAGTATCATGACAAGGGCGTCGAGTTCTTCGTCATCTACTCGCGCGAGCCGCACGCGGGGGAGCGCAAGTATTTCAAAAAATACTCCCAGCACACCTCCTACGAGCATAAGCAGCGCTATGCGAGGGAGCTGGTCGAGGAGTTCGGGATGAAGGTCCCTGTCCTCGTGGACGACCTCGACGAGACGGTGGCGAAGTCATTCGGCTGGATGCCGAACATGGTCTACGTCATCGACAAGGAAGGCAGGATCGCCTACAAGGCGAGCTGGACGGACCAGCCGCGGGTGGACAAGGTGCTGGACGACCTTCTGACCGAGCAGGCCCGCGCCGAGGCCGTGGGCGCCCCGGCCTAGCGCGTCGGCGTCACGAGAAGGGCGCGGCCCCCGGGTCCGGGGGCCGCGTTTTTTTCCGGGCAAGCCCGGGGGGTCCGGGCGGATTCACCTCGGGCGCTTCTCCCGCGGGAGGAAGAAGGCCAGGAAGAAGGCGAGGAGGAGGAAACCGGGCAGGATCCAGAAGGCTCCGAGGAGCCCCACGCTCTCGGCCGCCTTGGAGATGGGCAGCACCGAGAGGCTCGCCATCCCCCACGCCAACCCCAGCGTCAGGGAGCTGGCGAAGCCCCGGTTGCGGGGAAGAAGCTCCTGCGCCAGGGTGATTCCCACCCCCATCGGCATGTACATCCCGATCCCCACCGCCGCCAAGACGAGGATGCCCAGGGTGGGAGGGGAGGCGAGAAAGGCGATCAGACTGAAGATCGACAGGGCGATTCCCAGGATGATGATGTTCCGTTTGCCGAAGCGGTCCGCAAGGACCCCCCCGATCATCACCCCGAGCCCCCCGAAGAAGAGCAACACGGCGCTCGCCGCCCCTCCGCTCCACAGCCCCATTCCCCGCTCCACGTAGAGGGTGGGGAGGAAGCCCATCAGGTTCACGTTCACGATCGCCCGGCAGAGGGTCAATCCGATCAGGATGGAGATGGGCAGCCGGACCTCCCGGAGGGCGCTCCACAGGCCGCGGAGGGCCCCCGCCTGCGTCCCGCTCGCAGGAGGAGATTGAGGCTCGGGGAGCCCCCGGTGGACGGCGACCGCGGCCCCGAGCGCCAGGAGGGTGTAGAGCCAGAGCCATTCCATCCCCCACAGCTTCGCAACGCCGATGGCCACCAGGGGACCGAACGAAAAACCCAGTCGTCCTCCCGTGACGAAGACGCTCAGGGCGAGGCCGCGCCTCGCCTCGCTGAGTTCCCCGGCGCGAGAGGCCATGTCCGGGTGGCAGAGGCCCACCAGGCACCCCCCCAGGAGCAGGGCCGCGGCAATGAGGCCATAGCTCGGCAGCCATCCGATGGAGGTCAAGAGAAGCGAGCTGCCCACGATCCCGACCATCAGCCAGGGCAGGCGCGGCCAGCGGTCCACCACCACGGCCGTGACGGGCTGGGCCAGGGCGTTGCTCAGGGAGAGGATGGAGATGAGCACGCCGGCCGCCCCCAGCGACAACTGGAACTTCTCCCGCAAGAGAGGCAGGAGGGGCGAGAGGAAGCTCACCAGGCTGTCCACCACGAAATGGGCCAGGAAGAGGATCGCCAACGCCCCCCAAGGCCCGGCCGCGCGGGCGCGGGCGCCCCGGACGGGGGCCGCCTCC
>CAYMWZ010000070.1:0-12431 GCA_964394385.1 uncultured Nitrospinaceae bacterium
AGGCCATGGCGTGGTCCGAGACTTCCTCGACGCAGTAGTCGGGGACGCAGGTGACGGCGATCCCCCGCCGCCGGGCGGCCCGGAGGTCGATGTTGTCCACCCCCACCCCCCCGCGGGCGATGACGCGGCACTTCTCGAGGCGGGCGATGACGGCGGCAGTGAAGCGGGGCAGGGAGCCGGCGATGATCCCGGCCGCGTCCCGGCAGAGCGCGGTGAGGGAGGCCTCGTCGCCGCCTGGGCCCTCGACCAGGCGGCACCCGAGGGGGGCGAGGACCTCCCGCTCGATGTCGAGGGGGCCGAAGCGGGTGCCCGCGACGGCCACGGTGGGGGGGGCTTCCTTCTCCTCCCGCATCAGGGCTCCCGCAGCATTCCCCGGCGCTGATGAACTCGAGGATGGAATCATTGTAGGAAAAGGGGAACGGGAGCGCAATTCGGGCCCGAGGTTCGAAAAAAAACCGCGGCCCCCGGGGGAGCCGCGGCGCTCTTTTGATCGGCGACCCTGCTAGCGGAGCTTGTTCGTGGGCTTCTTCGGCGGATCGTTCGCAGGGCGGGGCTCGACGGGCTCGTTGTTCTTGAATTCGGGGGAGAGCTCGGCGTTGATCTTCGCCCACTCGGGATCCTCGTCCTCGGTTTCGACGATGGCGTCGATCGGGCACTCCGGCTCGCACACGCCGCAGTCGATGCATTCGTCGGGATCGATGATCATGAACGGCTCGCCCTTGTAGTCTCCGGGATGAATGCAGTCGACCGGGCAGACGCTCACGCAGGTCGCATAGCGCTCACCGAGGCACTTCTCTGTGATAACGAAAGTCATCGATCGGGACCTCCTCGTCGCTCGAAATGTAAGAGACGCTTGAGATCGACGGGCTTAAGCGCCTGGCTGCACAAGCTGAGCCGCCGGCCCGGCCGGGCTGGAAAGCCCACCGGATGCTATCAGAGGGACTGTGCCGAATCAAGGGGGCGGGCCCCCGGCCGTCGCGGGAGAATCCCCGGAACTCCGATGGAATTCCCCCCCTGGGCGGACGAGGGCGGCCCGCCCCCGGCCCGGCGGGGCTCTCTCCCCGGCCGGCGCGGCCCGAATGGACGCCGCCCCCGGCGGGGTGTAGCGTGAGGGCAGAGCGCGTGCCGCTCGCCATCCTCATGTGATGTGAGGGCGCCGTCATCGACCCCGCCGTCCCTCTCTCCCGATTCATCGCCGAGACTCCCTCCGGGGCCCTCCCGAGGGGGACCACCGCCGCCGCCAAGCGCGCCCTCTTGGACAGCCTGGGCTGCGCCCTGGCGGGCTCGACCGCCCCGGGGGTCGCCGAGCTGGCCGCCCAAATGCGCGATTGGGGAGGGGCCCCCCAGGCCACCCTCATCGCCTTCGGGGGCCGGCTCCCCCCCGCCGCCGCCTCTCTCGTGAACGGGACCATGATCCACGCCCGCGACTTCGACGACACCCACGACATCGCCGGCGTCCACGCCTGCGCGAGCGCCCTCCCGGCCGCCCTGGCCGTCGCGGAGGCGCGGGGCGGCGTCCCGGGGCGGGAGTTCCTGGCCGCCTTCATCATCGGGGTGGAGGTGGCCTGCCGGCTGGGCCTCGCGGTCGAGCGCTACAAGGGGTGGCACCTGACGGGGATCTGCGGCGCCTTCGGGGCCGCCGCCGCGGCCGCCCGCCTCATCGGGCTGGACGCCCGGGGGACCCACATGGCGCTCGGGATCGCCCTGAGCCAAGCCTCGGGCACGCTGCAGCCCATCCAGGACGGGGCCCTCACCAAGCGCATGCACCCGGGCCTTGCGGCCCAGGCGGGGGTGCTCTCGGCCTTCCTGGCCCGGCGGGGCGTGACGGGGGCCTCCGAGGTGTTCACGGGGCGCTTCGGCTTCTTCCATCTCTTCGCGGGGACGAAGGGCCCCCGCACCGACCCCGCCGAGGTGCGCCGGGCGGAGGGGCACGCCTACAGGAACGCCGCCCTCGTGGAGGGCCTCGGGGAGCGCTACGAGGTCGAGCGGCTGGGCCTCAAGCCCTATCCCTGCTGCCGGGCGAGCCACGGGGTGCTGGACGGCTTTTTGGCCCTCATCCGGAGGGAGGCCCTCGGGCCTGAGCAGGTGCGCGAGGTGCGGGCCCGGGTGAGCCCCTGGATCGCCCGCCTCGTGGATCGGCCCTTCCGGCCCGGGGAGAGCGGGGTGGTGGGAGGCCAGTTCTCCCTTCCCTACCACTTGGCGGCGGCGCTGCTCCGGGGGGACGTGTTTTTGGACTCCTTCACTGAGGAGGGGGTGGCGGACCCCCGGATCGCGGACCTCCTCCCCCGGATGAGGGTCATCGTGGACCCCGCCATCGCCCACAAGACCCCCGTCGCGGTGGAGGTGGACTTGGCCGACGGGCGCGCCCTCCGGGAGACGGTCCGCGAGGTGCTGGGGAGCCCCGAGCGCCCCCTCCGGGAGGAGGAGGTGCGCCAGAAGTTCCGCAAATGCGCCTCCTACGCCCTCCGCCCCCCCGAGGAGGAGACGGCCGAGCAGATCGTCGCCGCGGTCGAGCGGCTCGAGGGGCTGGAGGACATCTCCCGCCTGGCGGCGCTGCTCTCTCTCTGAGACGGCCTCCGGCCCGCTCTCTCATGGTGCGAAAATGTGATTTAAATCAATATTTTACAATCAATTTACATCCAAATCGCTTCTTCCGGTGTTAAATAAAGTATTGAGAGGGTGATGCCTGCGGGCCGTCCGCGGGCGCTCCGCGCACTTTCTTAGTTTCATCTCGCGCTGGATGATGGCCGCTGGGCCAGGGCGCGCTTCGCTTCCGCGCCGTGGCTTTGGTTCCAGGAGGGTCATGGATTGGAGAGTTCGCGTAATAGCCGGAGGTTCTTCCGCTTCCGCCTTCCCGCCCTGGTGGAGGCGCCCCAGCTCTCGGGCCAGCCCTTCGAGGTGGAGGACATCTCCGCCGGGGGATTCATGGCGGTCCTGCCGCGCGCGCCGAAGGCGGGGGTGAAGTACGACATCTCCGTCCGCCTGGGGGAGGCGCTCTTCGGGCCCTACGAGGCCCTCGCCGCCTGGAACCGGCAGGTGACCACCCGGCCCGCCGCCTGGTCCTTCGGCATGCTGATCAAGATGCTCGACGAGGAGCGGGAGGATTTCGCCGACGCGATCTCGGCGATGCTCGGCTCAAAAGTGTAGCGGGGCGGGAGCGTCCTCCCGCCCCGCCGGCCCCCCAACCTCGTTCTCACTTCGTCAGCGTATAGCTCTTTCCAATCTCGGGCTTCACCACCGTGAGCGCGAGCCCGAGCTTCTTCACCTCCGCCTCGAACTGATCGGGAGTCCCCATCCAGGGGGCCTTGCCTTTGATCCGGGTGTGCTGGGGGATCACGGTCTTGAGGTTCGGGTTGTCCGTCATGAGGAGCTTGGCGGCGAAGGCGGCGTCGTCGGGGTGCATCATGAACCGCCCCATGACGGGCAGCATCGCCACGTGGGGCTGGTAGCGCATCCCGTAGAGCTGGAGATCCATGGTGAGGCCGGTGCTCCCTGCCATGAGGAGCCGCAGGCCGTTCTCGAAGGTGATGAGGAACCCGGCCGCGGGCCCGCCGTAGAGGGGAGCGGGGAACTTCGGGTCGCCGACGCCCGTCCCGTGCTGGGAGTTGAGGATCTGGACGGTGATGTCCCCCATCTGGAGGCGGCCGCTGATGGCCCCCCGGACGATCTGGTTCTTCTTCCCGCCGAACTTCTCGATCTGGCCCGTCATCCAATGGCCCAGCTCGGAGACGACGAAGATCTGGGCCCCGGTGCGGGCCGCGATCTCGACCGAGTCGCCCATGTCGTCGCCGTGGCCCGCGGTCGGCAGGATGAGGTGCACCTCGCCCTTCTTGTAGAAATCGAGATCGATGGGCGCGTCGGCGTTCCCCTTGATCCAGGGGTTGATCAGGATGACCTTCCCGCCGGGCGACACCAGCCGGAAATGCTGGTTGCCGTAAAAAGTCATCTGGACATCGGCCGCATGGGCCGACGCGGCCCACGCACCTGCGGCGAGAATGAGGACGAGCGCCATCGCCAGCCGTTTCCCGTGCATCCGCTTTCCCTCCTTCTAGGGGTTACAGCCAAGGGAGAGACGCCAGCCCCTCCACCGATCCAGCGGAGCGGGCTCGACGTTCAGAAGAACTAACACCCCCAGGACCGGAAAGGATTCGGGATTTTTGGGGGGCCGGGGCGGTCAGGCGGTCCCGAGGCCGTAGGCTGCGGCCTTGGGCACCAGGATCGTGCCCTCCTCCCGTTTCCCCAGCACCTCCCACCGCGCTTCCCCCCAGCGCCAGAAGTGGAAGGCGGTCACGGCGCACATGAGGGCGTCCACCAGGTCCCCCTGGCGCTCGAAGTCCGCCCCCCGGAGGTTGGCGGGGTCGCGCCTGAGGCGGCCCGCGAGCTCCCCCTCCAATTCCACCGGAGGGTCGAGCCGGCCGAGCGCCTCGAGGAGCTTTTTCTGGTAGGCGGCGAGGCCCTCTTGGTTCTGGGCGGTGGCGCTCCGCTTGTACTTGAAGATGCGCTCCAGGCCCAAGAGCGCCACCGAGGCGGGGTGGGGGTACACCTCCACCACGGCCCGGGCCGGCCGGCCGGGCGCGATGTCGTAGCGGTGCTCGAAGCCCGCCCCGGCGAGCCAGTCGAGGAACTGCCCCCCCCGCGGAGGATCCCCGCAGAGCTTCTTGTTGGCGGGAAGCGCCCCCGCGTCGTAGCGCCGCCACTTGGCGGTGCACTCCGCGTCGCAGGGGCGGCCGCCGTTGTCGTTGGGGACGACGAGGGGGGCGTCGATTCCGACGATGGCGCCGCCGGGCGCATTGGCGAGGATGAAGGCGCCCATCTCCTCGATGGACTCCAGCCCGCTCGAGAACGCCACCGGCCGGCCGGGCCCCGGCTCCCCGGCCTCGAGGACCACGAGGGCGCTCGGCTTGCGCTCCCCCCAGGCGAGGTCCACCCCGACGAACCGCATGGCGGGGGGGCGGGGCACGGCCTGGTCGGGTCGGCTCTCGGCGCTCCTCGCCACGGCGGGGCCCTCACCCCTCCAGCCCGGCTAGGCGGGCCGGGTTGCGCTGGACCATCCAGCGGACCTCCTTCGCCGAGAGGCCCAGCTGGAGCATGGTGGCGATGAACATGCGGAGCATCTCGGGGGGCGGGGGGTTCACGTCGAGCTGGGCGTCGGTGGTCATGATGCACCGCTCGGCCCCGAGCAGCTTGGCGGTGGCGGCCACCTTCTTGGGGTCGAGGTCCTGCCACATGGGGAAGGCCGAGATCCAGGTGAACTCGACGATGTAGTCCAGCTCGGCCACCTCGCGCATCTGGGCATCGGTGGCCTCGATGATGTGGATGAGGGGATGGGTGAAGACGAATTTTCCGAGGCCGAGCTCCTTCGCCCGGCGGGCGAGGGCGACGCCCTCCTCGGCCGAGAGGTGGCCGGTGGCCACCACCACGTCCGCGTCCCGGGCGACCTCGAGGATGGCGTCCACCTCGGGGAGGATCCTTTTGTCCTTGCCGAAGACGGTGAGCCCCTGGGCGGGGGGCTTGTTCTTGTAGGCGGCCGCCACCCGGCGGCTGAAGGCGTTCACCCGGATGTCGTTGGCGCTGGTGTAGGTGGGCATCCAGATGATCCTGGCCCCCAGGCGCACGGCGCTCTCGGCGGCGAAGGGGGAGAGCCCCCCCACGTTGGAGTTGAGGACGATGGTGCCCAGCGCCGTGACGCCCGGATAGACCTCGTTCAGGATCCGCGCCTGGGCCATGGTGGGCCAGAGGTGGCTCTTCATGGCGAAGCCCCGCATCCCGCACGCCCGCGCCGCCTGGGCCCACTCGTGGTCGAGCACGCGGCCGGGCTCCTCGGCCGTGAGCTGGGGGAAGATGTGGGCGTGGAAGTCGACTGCGCCTTCGAGGAGATCGTCGGCGGCCGTCCGCATGGGGCTGGGTCTCCGGTTCGGGGGTTTCTCGCCGTGCCCGTATCATGGGGGAAGGCCCCGCCTTCGGCAAGCGGGGATTCTTCCGTGCGCCCTCCCCGGGTGCTATCCTGGGCCACCTTTCTGCGCGCGAGGACCCCCATGCCCGAGAGCCAGCTCATCGGAACCCCCGCCCGCGAGCTGGAGACCCCCGCCCTCCTGGTGGACCTGGACGCCATGGAGCGGAACCTCGGCCGCATGGCCCGCAATCTCGAGGGCACGGGGCTCAGGCTCCGGGCCCACGCCAAGACGCACAAGAGTCCCCTCCTGGCCCGGAAGCAGATCGACCTCGGCGCCGTGGGGGTGTGCTGCCAGAAGGTGGGGGAGGCCGAGGTCATGGTGGCGGGAGGGGTCGGGGACATCCTGGTGAGCAGCGAGGTGGCCTCCCCCCGGAAGCTCCGCCGCCTGGCGGCCCTCGCCCGCCACGCGAGGATCACGGCCGTGGTGGACCACCCCCGGGGGGCCGAGATGCTCTCCGAGGCGATGCAGGCGGCCAGGGCCGAGGCCGGCGTCCTGGTGGACGTGGACGTGGGCCACGGCCGCTGCGGCGCCGCCCCGGGGGAGCCCGCCGCCGAGCTCGCCCGCCGCGTCGAGCGCCTGCCGGGGCTCGCCCTCAAGGGCTTCCAGGCCTACGAGGGGAAGCTCCAGCACCGGGAGGGCTTCGCGGCCCGGGGACAGGACTACGCCCAGGCCGTCGAGCGCATGAAGGAGACCTTGAAGGCCTTCGCCCGGGCGGGCCTGCCGACCGAGGTGAGGAGCGGGGGGGGCACCGGCACCTGGCGCTTCGACGCGGAGGCCGGGGTCCTGAACGAGCTCCAGGCCGGGAGCTACCTCTTCATGGACGCCCACTACCGGCGGATCGGAGGGCCCGGGGGGGAGGTCTATGACGACTTCGAGCCTGCCCTCTTCGTCCTGGCCGGCGTGGTGAGCGCCCCCGCCCCCGGCCGCGCCGTCGTGGACGCGGGCCACAAGGCCCTCTCCTCGGACAGCGGCTGGCCCGTGTGTCTCGACCTCGAGGGCGCCAGCTACCGCGCGGGGGGGGACGAGCACGGGATCCTCGACCTCCCCCCGGACGGGCGCCGGCCCGAGCTGGGGGAGACGCTCCTCTTCCTCCCCAGCCACTGCGACACGACCATCAACCTCTACGACGCCTACCACGCCGTCCGGGGCGGGATGGAGGAGGGGGTCCTCGAGGCCGTCTGGCCCGTCGCGGCCCGGGGGCGGACGCAGTAGGGGCGAACGGGAAAAAAGGGGAGGGTTCCATGGACTTTGGCGTCTGCATGTTCCCCACGCACTATTCCATCTCCCCGGCCGAGCTGGCGCGCGCCGTCGAGGAGCGGGGCTTCGAGTGCCTCCTCTTCCCGGAGCACACCCACATCCCCTCCAGCCGGAAGAGCCCCTGGCCGGGCGGGCGGGAGCTCCCCAAGGAGTACATCCACAACCTCGACCTTTTCGTCTCCCTCTCCGCCGCCGCCACGGCGACGCGGACCCTCAAGGTGGGAAGCGGCATCTGCCTCGTCATCGAGCGGGATCCCATCCTCCTCGCCAAGGAGGTGGCGAGCCTGGACTTTCTCTCGGGCGGGCGGGTCCTCTTCGGGATCGGGGGCGGCTGGAACCGCGAGGAGATGGAGAACCACGGGACGGATTTCGCGCGCCGCTGGAGGGTGCTCCGCGAGCGGGTCGAGGCCATGAAGGCGATCTGGACCCAGGAGGCGGCCTCCTACGCGGGCGAGTTCGTGCGCTTCGAGGCCATCTGGTCCTGGCCCAAGCCGGCCCAGAAGCCCCATCCGCCCGTCCTCGTCGGGGGGGACGGGGCGCGCACCCTTGAGCGGGTCGTCCGCTACGGGGATGAGTGGATGCCCATCCCCCGGGGGGATTTCCCCTTGGCCGAGAGGGTGAAGCGGCTGGACGAGCTGGCCGCCAAGGCGGGGCGGGGGAGGATTCCCGTCTCCCTCTTCGGCGCGCCCGCGGACCCGAAGCGCCTGGAGCGGTTCCGGCGGGAGGGCGCCCGCCGCTGCGTCTTCTTCCTCCCCTCGGCGGGGCGGGAGGAGGCCCTCCCCAAGCTGGACGAGCTGGCCGGGCTGGCGAGGAAGTTCGCGTAGGGAGACGCGCGGGTTCTCCCCGGACGCCTTAAGAATCAAGATGTTCCGGGATGATCCGGGATATGGTAATATAGCCGGGAATACGCCCGGGGGCTCTCCCGGGCTTCTTCGCCGCCTTCGGCGACGCAATGCCCCATGCGTCTTCTCCAATCGTTCCGGCTCTCCAGGGCGCGCGACGCTGCCTGAGGGGGGAATGAGAGCGCCATGAAGCAGGAGTTTCTCGAGAAGAGGGCCGAGCGCAACCGGCAGCGGGGCTACCGCGTCTTCGGCCTCCTTCCGGGCCTGAGGCCCGTCCCCCGGGGATGGGTCGGCCCCGCCCCCGACCTCTATGTGGAGAAGGGGAGGAGCCGGGTGGCGAAGCTCGTCCGGACGGAGGCGGAGCTCAAGGACCCGCGGACGCTCGAGGCCGTCCTGTCCATGCTCGACAATCCGGGGCTCACCGTCCGGCTGTTCGTCTTCTCGCGCAAATCGCTCCGCGCCGCGAAGGCCCTGCGGGCGGCCCTCCCCTCCTGGTCCTTGAGGCAGCGGGTCCAAGTGTTTCCCGTCCGGAAGCGGGAGGGCCGGCCCTGGCGCGCCTACGACTACTATCAAAGGCACCGCCTCGAGTGGGCGGCGGGGGTCTCGGCCGTGCTCGTGGGCGTGGTTCTCCTGGCCAAGTTCCACTTCCTCGGGCCCGCCTTCTCGGCCTATTTCGGCCAGGGCATCGAGGCGGGCCTGCGCTCCGGCGAGGAGGGGGGCCTCATCCAGCGGCTCCAGGAGCTCGAGCGCAGGCTCGAGCGCATGCGGGGCGCGGGGCAGGGCGGGGAGGCCGAGCGGCGCACCTGGCAGGGGATGACCGGCGAGCGCACGCCCGGCGGCGCCCCGGAGGTCGAGTTCGAGCAGGAGTTCCGGCGCTTCAAGGAGATTGAGGCCAAGGCGATGGAGGAGCTGCGCCGCAGGGCCACCCAGCCGGGCCAGGAGCGGGACGCGCAGCAGGAGGCGAAGCGCCTCAAGGAGCTCGAGGACCGGGCCATGGACGAGATGCGCAAGCGCGGCATCACCCTGGAGGATCTCAGGAAGCGGGGGATCGTCCCGTAGGCCCTTCGCGCCGCGCCGGATGATCTCAAGCGCGAATCCGACCCGCTCCCTCGGCTCCCCTCCCGGCTTCATGGGAAGCATGCTAAAATGGTCTTGGTTTGGGCTTTCCGCGTTATTTTCGCCCGGGTGGGGCCGGAGGTTCGAGCCCCATGACGACCGGTTCCTGACCGCCTGTGTCGTTCCGCACGCCCTGTCCGCCCACCCCGCATCTGGATTGAGCTGAGCGCATGAAAAGGGAATTTCTCGAGCAACGGGCCGAGCGCTACCGCCGGAGGGACCATCTCGTCTGGGGCCTCCTGCCGGGCCTGCGGCCCGCCCCCGAGGGGTGGGTCGGGCCGCCAGCCGACCTCTACGTGGAGAAGGGCGACTTCCGCATGGCGAAGCTCGTGCGGACGGAGGCTGAGCTCCGCAGTCCCCGCGCGCTCGATAACCTCCGGGCCGTGCTGCAAAACCCCGGCGTGCGCGTCCGCCTGTTCGTGTTCTCCCGAAGATCCCTGGGCGCCGCGCGATCCCTCCGGCGGCGCCTCCGCTGGTCGGCGCGGCGCCGCGTGGAGGTGGTTCCCGTCCGGCGGCGCCGGAGCCGGGCCCCCTCGTGGGGCGTCTTCGGCTCCTACCGCAGGCACCGCCTCGAGTGGGGAGTGGGGCTCACGGCCATCCTCGTGGTCGCCCTTTTGGGCGTGAAGGCGTATTTTTTCCCGGGGACCATCCCCCGTTACGTCGGCCTGGAGGAGGATTTCCTGGCCGAGGAGAGGGATCCCCTCTTGAGCCGGATCAAGGACCTGGAGCGCAGGCTCGAGCGGCAGCAGGATGCGGGCCGGCGCCCCGCGGATTCCTGGCGGGGGCTTTGGCAGGGCATGACGGCCGAGCGGGCGCCCGACCTCGGAGCGGCCATCGAGCAGGAGTTTCAGCGGTCCAGGGAGGCTGAGGCGCGGGCGGCCGAGGAGCTGCGGCGGAGGGCGGCGCGCGACCAAAACCTCCAGCGGGAGGCGCATCGCCTCCGGGATCTCGAAGAGCGGGTCCAGGAGGAGCTCAGGAAGCGCGGGATCGCGGTGGAGGAATTGAAAAAGCGGGGGCTTCTCCAGGAGCAGGATCTGCGGCGGCTCGAGCAGGCCGAATCCCAAGGGCTTGGTGCGTTGGGGAGAAGTTCCGGCCAGGGGCAGGATGCCCAACAGGAGCTGCGCCGCCTGAAGGAACTCGAAGAGCGCGCCCTCGAGGAGATGCGAAGGCGCGGCATCACGTTTGACGACCTGCGCAAGCGGGGGGTCATCCCCTAGGGCTTCTTCCCGGTCGGGAGGCCCCGGCGGCTCCAACGTTCTTATTTTTCCCCATCCCTCGCGCACCGGAAGCCCACCGTCTTCCAGGTGACGATCGCGTCCAGGCGGAAGCGCGTGGCGCTGCGCAGGAACTCGGGGGGCTCGCGCCAGGAGCCGCCCTTGATGGTGTGCAGGAACCCGCTTGGGGGGCCCTTGGGGTTCTTCGCGGGGGCCTCCCGGTAATAAAACTCCCCCCAGAGATCGTTCGTCCACTCCCACACGCCCCCCGCCATGGATCGGGCGCCGTAGGGGCTCTCCCCGCCCGGGCGGCCCCCCACGGGCTCGGGGGCGGAGAGTTTTGAGCCGGCGCGCTTGGGGTCGAAGGTGTTTCCCCAAGGGTAGCGGTGGCCGTCCGTCCCCCGGGCGGCCTTCTCCCACTCGGCCTCGGTGGGGAGGCGCTTGCCCGCCCAGGCGCAACAGGCGCGGGCGTCCTCCCAGCTCACCCCGACCACGGGAAGATCGGGCCGGTGGAGGGCCGGATCCCCGGCCCACTTGGAGGGCCTGTGCCCCGTGGCCTGGCGGAAGGCCTCCCAGGCACGGACGGAGACCTCCTCGCGGTCGATCCAGAAGGCGTCGAGCCAGACGGTCCTTTGGGGCCGCTCCTCGGGGGGGCCGTCCGGGCTCCCCTGGAGGAAGTTCCCGGCCGGGACGTGGACCATCTCGCGGTCGTCGGGGGGGAGCCCGCCGCTCCGGGGGGGAGCCGCCGCGGCGAGGGCGGCGGCGAGGAGGAGGCCGAGGGCCCGCCGCATGGGCCTATTTCTTCGTCCGGGGCTTTCCGTTGATGAAGCCCTCCCGCACGTAGCGGACCACCCCCCAGATCTCCTCGTCCTTGAGGACGTGGCCGTAGGCCTTCATGAAGTCGAACTGCTTCTGCTCGGAGGCGTCGAGCCGCCCCAGCTTGATGAGCCAGAAGAGGAACTCGTCGTTGAAGCGTGCCATCTCCTCCTTGAGATGGTAGTTCATCGGGGGGGGCTGGATCTCGCTCACGAAGTGCTTGTTTGGGTCCTGGTCCCCCACGGGGCGCTCGCCGTTGCCGTGGCCCGTCTTGCCGTGGCACTGGATGCAGGCGGCCTCGAAGATCTCCTTCGACTCCGGGTCGTCCGGATGCTTGCCCGACGTGAAGCCGCGCTCGTAGGCGATGAGCTTGCGGATCTGGGCGTCCTCGAGCACCTCCCCGAAGGCGGGCATGGCGGTGGGGCGGGAGAGCTTGAGCTTCAAGCCGTTCATCTGCTCCTTGAGGACGTTCATTTTGCCGAACTTGATCACGGCGAACATGTACTCGTCCGTCATTCGCTTCATGTAGTCGCTGACGAAGACCTGGGGGTGGGGCATGGAGGCCTTCCAGTTGGGCCCTCGTCCGTCGCCCTTCAAGCCGTGGCAGGAGAAGCAGATCTCCTCATAGACCGCCTTCCCGAGCCAGTAGTCGCCCATCTCCGGCAGCTCCGCGGGCGGGGGGGCCTTGAAGACCTTGGCGGCTCGGGCCGGCGCGGGCAGGGCCAGGAGAAGGCCCAGCGCGAGGGCGGCCATCCCCAGCTTTGGGATCATCTTGCGGGTCGTCACGCGGCAGATCTCCTTTTCTTTTCCGGGCCGGACGAAGCGCGGGCGCGGAGAAAGGGCGCGCGGCCCCATCTTCCGCGCCCGGCGGTATCCGCGGTTCTCCTCCCGCCGCGGGCGGCCCGGGGGGGCCGGGCCGCCCGCGGCGGGTTCAAGCCCTCAGGTCACTTGCCCGCGCAGGGGTTCTTGGGTGCGCACGGGTTTTTTGCCGCGCAGGGGTTCTTCGCTGCGCAGGGGTTGCAGGGGTTCCCGCCCCCTCCCCCCGCGCCGGCCGTCTTCTTCATCAGGGCCTTGCGGTCGGCCTCGAACTTCTTCATCGCCTTGTAGACCTCCGGCGTGAGGGAGGCCACATAGGCGTAGAGGTCCATGTACTCCTGGGAGTTGGGGTCCATCGGCTCACGGCCGAGGAAGACCGTGTTTCAGAGGTCGTTCATGATGCCGATGTTGGCCGC
>CAYMWZ010000071.1:0-12346 GCA_964394385.1 uncultured Nitrospinaceae bacterium
CTTGAGCTCCTTGTTGAAGTCGGCGATCGCGGTCTTGGCCGCCTCTTCCTTCTGGCCTTTCGCCTCGGGCTTCTCGCCGCTCAGCCCCGGAGGGGTCCAGTCCCCCTTGCGCTCAAGGCCGGGGGGCCTCTCCCCCTCCCAGCCCCGCTTCTCTCCCTTGTCCCAGCCCGGCGGCCTGCCGCCCCCCCGCCCCCGGCCCTGGGCGAAGGCAAGAGAGAACGAGACGATGACCGCCGCCGCCACAACCACCCCGCACACCCACCTCTTCCCCATGGGAAACCTCCTCGTTGGATGAAACACGGGCCATCTTCTCCCTACCCTTTATAAGATACGACTCTCCTCAGCCGCCGGGGAGGCCGCTTGTCCGAAAAGCTGTGACCTCCGTCACCTCCCCCGCCCGGCGGGGATCACTCGGCCCGGCGGGTGCGCGCCGGCCCCCCGTGTGATACGGTTTGACACCCAAGCGACAGGGAAAACCCGCTCCCCCCCGCCCGGCCGCGCGGGGGCGGGGGCGCCGCGCTCAAGCCTGGACATGGCGAGACTCAGTATCGGGATCGACATCGGGGGCACCTTCACCGACGCCGCCGTGGTCGAGGAGGGGGGAGGACGCGCCGTCCTCGCCAAATCCCCCACCACGCCCTCGGACTACCTCGAAGGCGTCATGGCCGCCCTGGAGGAGGCCGCCCGCCAGCTCGGGATGGAGCTGCGCGCGCTGCTCGAAGGGGCCGACCTCCTCGCCCACAGCACCACCGTCACCTCGAACGTCCTCTGGGAGCGCAGCGGCCCCCGGGTCGGGCTCATCGCCACGCGGGGCTTCGCCGACCAGATCCTCATCATGCGCGGGATCGGCCGCGTGGCCGGCCTCTCCCTCGCCGAGCGCCGGCACTACCGCAAGACCGACAAGCCCGAGCCCCTCGTCCCCCGCCGCCGCATCCGCGAGGCGGCCGAGCGGATCGACGCGGCGGGGGAGATCCTCGTCCCCCTCGACGAGGCGGGCGCCCGCGCCGCCCTGCGCGCCCTCATCGGGGAGGAGCGGGCCGAGGCCCTCGCCGTGGGGCTCCTCTGGTCCTTCCTCAACCCGGCCCACGAGCGGAGGCTCCGGGAGCTGGCGGCCGAGGAGGCCCCCGGGGTGGGCGTGAGCCTCTCCTCGGAGGTCTCGGGGCGGCTGGGGGAATACGAGCGCACGGCCACCGCCGTCATCAACGCCTACGTGAGCCCCGCCATGGCGGGCTACCTCGAGCGCCTGAGCGCGCGCCTGGCCGAGGGGGGCCTCGGGCGGCCTCCCCTCATCGTCCAGTCGAACGGGGGGCTGACGCCGGCCCGCCAGGTGGTCCCCGTGCGCACGGTCGAGAGCGGCCCCGCGGTGGGGGCCGTGGGCGCCGCGCGCCTGGCCGAGGAGCTCGCCCGCCCCAACCTCATCGCGACCGACGTGGGGGGGACCACCTTCAAGGTGGCCCTCATCCAGGAGGGGCGGTGGGACCTGGCCGACGAGACCGTCCTCGGCCAGTACCACGTCCACGTCCCCATGGTGGACGTGGTCTCGATCGGGGCGGGCGGGGGCTCCATCGCCTGGGAGGACCAGGGGAGGCTCCGGGTGGGCCCGCGCTCGGCGGGCGCCGCCCCCGGGCCCGCCTGCTACGGCGCGGGCGGGGAGGAGCCCACCGTCACGGACGCGGACCTCCTCCTGGGCTTCCTCAACCCCGCCTTCTTCCTCGGGGGGCGCATCCCCCTCGACCCGGCGGCCGCGCGGCGCGCCTTCGAACGGAGGATCGCCCCCCGCTTCTTCGGCGGGGACCCCCTCCTCGCGGCGGCCGGGGTGCGCGAGATCATCGACTCCCAGATGGCCGACCTCATCCGCAAGGAGACCCTCGAGCGCGGCCGCGACCCGCGCGACTTCGCCCTCCTCGCCTACGGCGGCGCGGGGCCCCTCCACGCCTGCGCCTACGCCGCCGAGGCCGGGATCGAGGAGGTGATCGTGCCCTACTACGCAACCGTCCTGAGCGCCTACGGCTCCGCCGCGGGTGGCGCGCGCTACACCCTGGAGCGCTCCCTCTCGGCCGCCCTGCCCGAGGGAGCGGAGCGGGTGCGCCAGGCCTACGGCGAGCTGGAGGAGGAAGGCGCCGCCCTCCTCGAGGGGGCGGGCGTCCCCCCCGCCCGCCGGCGCTTCGAGCGCTGGTGCGCCATGCGCTGGCGCCGCCAGGTGCACAGCCTGGCCGTCCCCTTCCCGGAGGGGCCGGCCGGGCCCGCCGCCCTGGAGGAGGCCGCTGCCCGCTTCGCCGGCCTCTACGCCGCCCGCTACGGGGAGGGCGCGGCCTACACCGAGGCCGGGGTCGAGATCACGCGGCTTTGGGTGAACGCCCTGGGGCCCTCCCTCCCCCTCCAGAGGGCGGGCGCCCCCGCCGCCCGCCGGGGGGCCGCGCCCAAGGGCGCCCGGCGCGTCCTCTGGGGCGGGGGGGCCGGCTGGGCCGAGACCCCCCTCTTCGACGGCCCCTCCCTCGCCGAGGGGGCGGAGCTCGCCGGCCCCGCCGTCATCGAGCACCCGGGGACCACCATCGCCCTCCCCCCCGGGGCCCGGGCGGTCGTGGACGGGGCGGGCCACACCCACATCCGGCTCGCCCGGGAGGAGGCGCCTTGAACCCCGTCCAGTTCGAGGTCATCTGGCACCGCATCCTCCAGATCGCCGAGGAGATGGGCATCCACTACCTGCGGTGCTCGGGCAGCCAGACCGTCGTGACGGGGAACGACGGGGCGACCGCCGTCATGCTCCCCGACGCCCGCCTGGTGGCCATCGGGCCCTACATCGCCACCCAGTCGAACGTGCTGCCCCTCATCGTGGAGAGCGCCCAGAGGCTCTGCGCCCGGAACCCCGGGATCGAGGAGGGGGACATCTTCATCTGCAACGACCCCTATTGCGGCGCCATCCACCACGCCGACGTGGCCGTGGTCGCCCCCGTCTTCCTCGATGGGGAGCCGGCCGCCTGGCTGGGGGTGAGCGGCCACCAGCTCGACATCGGCGGGATGGAGGCCGGCGGCTTCGCCATCCACGCCGTGGACACCCACCAGGAGGGGCTCCGCATCCCGCCCGTCAAGATCGTCGAGCGGGGCAGGCTCCGCGATGACATCTTCCGGTGGGTGATGAACCAGGTGCGCGACCCCCTCGTGGGCCTCGACATCAAGGCCCAGCTGGCCGCCATCGCGGTGGGGGAGCGCGGCCTGCGTGCCCTGGCGCGGCGCTACGGCCGGGAGGCCCTGGGCCAGGTGATGGAGGGGAGCATCGCCTACGTCGAGCGGCGCTTCCGCGAGAGGCTGCGCGAGCTCCCCGACGGGGAGTGGCGCGAGGTCCAGTTCATCGACCACGACGGGCACGCGCCCGACATCTACCGCGTCGCGCTCACCCTCACCAAGGCGGGCGACCGCCTCCGGTTCGACTACACCGGAACCAGCCCCAACGCCCGGGGGCTCATCAACAGCGCCTACTCGGGGCTCCTCGCGGGGGTGCTCTGCGCCACCTACATCCAGCTCGCCTACGACCTGCCCTGGAACCGGGGGATCCAGAACGCCGTCGAGATCGTGAGCGAGGAGGGGACGGTCAACAACTGCGCCTACCCGGCCCCCTGCTCCATGGCGACCATCTCGGCCGTCATCGTCACCATCGACACGGCCTTCGGCGCCATCGGCCGGATGCTGCTGGCCAGCGAGCGCCACCGCGAGGAGGCCATGAGCCTGTGGACGGGCTCCTCGATGGGCCCCATCGTGGCGGGCACCTCCCAGGGCGGCCACCCCTTCGTCTACACCGAGATGAGCCACTTCGCGGGCGGCGGGGGCGCCCGGGTGTACGCCGACGGGGTGGACACGGGGGGCATCGTGTTCAACACCACCCCCAACGTGGCGAACGTGGAGGAGATCGAGGCCGACTTCCCGCTCCTCTACCTCTTCCGAAGGCATCTCACGGACTCGGGCGGGCCCGGAAAGTTCCGGGGAGGGCGCTCCGGGGAGCTGGCCTACATCGCGTGGCGCGCGCCTCAGGGGTGGCTCGAGGGGAGCTTCGCCGGAACGGGGGGCGAGATGCCCAACGCCATCGGCCTCTCGGGAGGGCTCCCCGGCGCCGCGATCCGCCTCATCGGGATCTCCGAGAGCGGGGTCCACGACGCCCTCGAGCGCGGCGAGATGCCCCCCTCCCGCCTCGAAGACATCCCCGGGCGCCACCGGGCCCTCCCCGTCAAGCACCCCCGCCGCGCCTTCGGGCGGAACGAGGTCTGGTACCACAACTGGCAGGGCGCGGCCGGCTACGGAGACCCCATCGACCGGGACCCCGAGGCCGTCCGCCGGGACGTGGAGGCGGGAGCCGTCTCGCCCCAGGCGGCGCAGGCCATCTACGGCGTGGTCCTCGCCCCATCGGGCGAGGCCGACCCCGAGGCCACCGCCCGGCGCCGGGCGGCCATCCGCCGGGAGCGGCTGGGCGGGGAGCCCCCCCGCCCGATCGATCCGGCCGCGGGGCGGGCCCGGGGGTTCGCCCCGCCCCCGGGCGCCCGGCGGATCACCGAGGACCTCTGGCTCGCCGGGGGGCGCGTCCTCTGCGGAAAGTGCGGGGAGGCGATCGGCGCCCCGGAGGACCCCCTGGGCCGGGCGCGGGCGATCGTGGGGCCCGCGGAGGAGGCGGGGCCCGTCCGGGGGGAGATGTACGCCGAGCTCTATGGGACGAGGCGGTTCCGCCTGCGCCGGGAGATCTGCCCCGGCTGCGGCACCCAGCTCGAGGCCCGGGTCGTGATGGAGGGGGCGCCCCTTCCGGGATGGCGCCTCAAGGGCTGAGGGGGCTACTCCTCCTTCTTCAGGAAGAGATGGTAGGCGCGGTCCACCTGCCGCTCGACCAGGATGTTCTGCCGCTCCTGGCGGTATCCCTTCAGCCGGACCCAGAGGAGATGCTCCCCGAAGGAGAGGGTGTTCACCTCGACCTTGGGCTCCGCCTTCCCGTAATAGCGGCTGTCGATGAACACCTCGGCCCCCGGCGGGTGGACGTGGATGGCGAGGCGGCCGTAGCCCTCCTGAGAGAGCGGGATCCGCACCTCCGTCTCGGGCTGGCCGATGTCGATCTCGACAACCCTCGGGACGCGCCCCGGGAGGGAGGCCCGGACGTTGTGCCAGCCGTACGGGACGCCCTTGAGGACGAGCGGCTTCCCGTCGTAGGTCTCCCCCCGGCTGACGCCGTCGAAGTCGATCGCGGCCCCCTGGGGATCCGAGAGGATGCGGATCGTCCCCGTCTCCCGCGGGCCGGCCAAATCCCCCCGCGCGCCGCACCCCCCGGCGGCCAGGGCGGCCGCCCCCAGGAGCCCCAAGAGGGCGGCGCGCCACCCCGCCCCGCGGCGGGGCGGCCTCAAGGCCGAGCTTCCTGCCACAAGAGAAAACCTCCGGGCGGCGATCCCATGGAGGGCAATCTACCCATTTTTGGCCCCCGATCAAAAGCCGCCCCCGCTTGCCCGGCGGGCCGCCATGAGGAAAGATGCGCGCGGGGGCCCATCCCCCCCTCCATCCGCACCCGAATCCCCTCGGAGGAACCCGGCCGCGATGCGTGGCTACCGGAAGGGGCTCACCGACTACGGCGACCCGGCCTTCAGCGCCTTCATCCGCGGGGCCTACGCGCGCGGCTTCGGCCTGACGAAGGAGGACCTGGAGCGCCCCATCATCGGCATCGCCCAGACCTGGAGCGAGCTCAACCCCTGCCACCGCCACCTGCGCGAGGTGGCCGAGGCCGTCAAGCGCGGGGTCTGGCAGGCGGGGGGCCTCCCGCTCGAGTTCCCGACGATCTCGCTGGGCGAGATCTACCTCTCGCCCACGGCCATGCTCTTCCGCAACCTCCTCTCGATGGACACCGAGGAGATGATCCGGGGCCAGCCCCTGGACGGCGTGGTCCTCCTGGGCGGCTGCGACAAGACCCTCCCCGCCCAGCTCATGGGGGCGGCCAGCGCGGGGGTCCCCGCCCTCGCGGTCACGGCGGGCCCCATGATCGGGGGCCGCCACGAGGGGAAGCGCCTGGGCGCCTGCTCCGACTGCCGCGGCCTGTGGAACGAGCACCGCGCGGGCGCCCTCGGCGAGGCGCAGATGGAGGAGGTGCAGGGGGAGCTCTTCCCCTCCGCGGGCCACTGCATGGTGATGGGGACGGCCAGCACCATGGCCTGCCTGGCCGAGGCGCTCGGCATGATGCTCCCGGGGCTCGCCGCCGTGCCCGCGGTCAGCTCCCGGCGGCTCCGCCTGGCCGAGGAGAGCGGGCGGCGGATCGTCCAGATGGCGGAGGAGAGCCTCACCCCCGAGCGGGTGATGACCCGCGAGGCGTTCGAGAACGCCATCCGGGTGCTCATGGCCGTCGGGGGCTCGACCAACGCCGTGGTGCACCTCCCGGCCATCGCCGGCCGCCTGGGGATCGAGCTCCCCCTCGCCCTCTTCGACGAGATCTCCCGCTCCACCCCCCTCGTCGGGAACGTCCGCCCCTCGGGCAAGACCTACCTAATGGAGGATCTGGCCGAGGCGGGCGGGGTCGCCGTCGTGATGAAGGAGCTCGAGCCCCTCCTCCACGGCAACGCCCTCACCGTGACGGGCCAGACGGTGCGCGAGAACCTGGCCCGGGTCCCGCGGGCGAAGCCCTGGCAGGACGTCATCCTCCCCCGCGAGCGCCCCCTCGCCCCCGAGGGGGGGCTCGCCCTCCTCAGCGGGAGCCTCGCCCCCCAGGGCGCCGTCATCAAGACCTCGGCCGCCACCCCCCGGCTCCTCGCGCACACCGGGCGCGCCGTCGTCTTCTCCTCCCAGGAGGACATGGTGCGGCGGATCGACGACCCGGATCTCCCTGCCACGCCGGAGAGCGTCTTCGTCCTCCAGAACGCGGGCCCCGTGGGCGGGCCCGGCTTCCCGGAGGCGGGCTTCCTCCCCATCCCCAAGAAGCTCCTCCAGGCGGGCGTGCGCGACATCGTGCGCGTCTCGGACGCCCGCATGAGCGGGACCGCCGGGGGCACGACCGTCCTCCACGTGGCGCCCGAGGCGGCCGTGGGCGGCCCCCTCGCCCTCGTGGCGGAAGGCGACCTCATCCGCCTGGACGTGCCCGGCCGGAGGCTCGACCTCCTCGTCGGGGAGGAGGAGCTCGCCCGCCGCCGCGCCGCGTGGCGCCCCCCCGAGCGCCCCTACAGCCGGGGCTACGGGAGGCTCTTCCTCGACCACGTGCTCCAGGCCCCCCAGGGCTGCGACTTCGACTTCCTGCAAAAGAGCGCCTAGCGCCGCCCGCGCGAGAGGGAGGAGCCCGCCACGGCACGCACCCGCGTCCTCGCCACCCGCCTGCCCTCACTCCGGGCCCTCCGGGGGAGGCCCGTCGCCCCCGCCATCCGGGAGCGCCTGAGGGCCGCCCTCGCCGAGGAGCGGGTCGAGCTCATCGAGGCGCGCGCGGAGGCGGAGCTCCTGGACGCCGCCGGTGAGGCCGAGTTCCTCCTCTGCGAGAACGACACCCTTCCCGCCGCCTTCTTCGAGCGGGCCCGCCGGCTCCGCCTCATCCAGGCGGGGGGCTACTTCTTCGAGCGCCTGGGGCTCGAGGCCGCCGCCCGCGCAGGCGTCCCCGTCGCGACCTTCCCGATGCCCATCTCGGACTCGGTGGCCGACCACGCGATGGCCCTCCTCCTCTCCCTCGCCCGCGGCCTGCCCGAGGCCGAGCGGCGCGCCCGCGAGGGGAGCGGCGCCCCGCCCTCCCCCACCCGGCCCGACGGCAGCGCCTACAACTGGACCCAGATGGCGGGGGTCCGGCCCCTGCGCGGGATGCGCCTGGGGATCCTCGGGATGGGGGACATCGGGCGCGGCGTCGCCCTCAGGGCCAGGGCCTTCGGGATGGAGACCCGCTACTGGAACCGCACCCCCCTCCCCGCCTGGATCGGCCGCAGGCTCGGGGCCAAGCCCGCCGCGAAGGAAGAGCTCTTCCGCACCTCCCAGGCCCTCGTCGTCGCGGTCTCGCTGAGCGGGGAGACCCGGGGGATCGTCGGGGAACGTGAGCTTCGCGCCCTCCCCGGGGGGGCGCTCCTCGTCAACATCGGCCGGGGCCCCCTCGTGGACCAGGAGGCGCTCGGCCGCGCCCTGGCCGAGGGCCGCCTGGGCGGGGCGGGCCTCGATGTCTTCGAGCCCGAGCCCCTCCCGGGGGATCACCCCCTCCTCGGGCTCCCGGGCGTGGTCCCCACCCCCCACGTGGCGGGCGGGGACGACGACACCCTCGCGCGCGAGGTCGAGATGTTTTTCCAAAACGTCCACCGCGTCCTCGCCGGCAAGCGCCCGCGCGGGATCGCGAACGGCGTCCGCTGGCCCGCCGGCGGGCGGGCGGGCTGAGGGGAGGGGCCCTCCTTGTGCGGGCGCTACACCCTGACGAAGCCCGCCCCCTGGCTCCTGGAGATCCTCGGGGGAGAGCCCGCGGGCGAACTCCTCCCCCGCTACAACATCGCCCCGGGCCAGGAGGTCCCCATCGTCCGCGCCTCCCCCGCGGGCGCTTGCGAGCTCGCCCTCGCCCGCTGGGGGCTCGTCCCCCCCTGGGCCCAGGACCCCTCCCTGGGCACCCGCGCCATCAACGCCCGCTCCGAGACGGCCGCCCAAAAACCCGCCTTCCGGGCCGCCCTCCGCAGGCGCCGCTGCCTCCTCCCTGCGGATGGCTTCTACGAGTGGGCGCGGGAGGGCGGAAGAAAGCGGCCCTACTTCATCTCCTTGCGCGACGGCGCCCCCTTCGCCTTCGCCGGCCTCTGGGAGGCCTGGTCCGCGCCCGGGGGGAGCGCCCTGGAGAGCTGCGCCATCCTCACGACCGAGGCGAACGAGCGTCTTCGCGCCATCCATCCCCGGATGCCTGTCATCCTCCCCCGGCAGGCCCACGGCCTCTGGCTCGATTCCACCGCGGAAGACCCCGAACGACTCCTCCCCCTCCTCCGGCCCTGGCCGGCCGAGGAGACGGCCGCCCGGCCCGTGAGCCTTCGCGTGAACGACGTGCGGAACGACGACCCGGCCTGCCTCGCCCCCCCCGAAAGCCCCCGCCAGGCCTCCCTTTTCGGGCCCTAGGGGGGCCCCTTCCGGCCTCGCGCTTCATTTTTTCTCCCGTAAACTCCCGGAACATCGCGGAAGCCCCCGGAAGCGCCTGGGGTCAAACCGGGCGTAACCATTTGAATTTCCTTCGATAACCTGACCGGGCCATCTTCCCCTCCTCCCGCCGGAGCCCCGCCCCCGCCTCCTCCACCTTGGCCAAGGCACCCCCCCCTCGCCCCCCCCTTAGCAAGGGGGGGGTGGGTCCCCCGCGGGGGCGGGAGGCCGCAGGGGAAATATGGGGCGCGAGGGGCGATCCCCTCTGACGGGAATTGCGCTCTGGTGCGTGGGAGGAATGAAAAAAAGCCTTGCCGCCCCCCCTACCCTCCCCTCGGCGCCTCGGGCATCGGGAAGGGCCGGGCGGATTCGAAGGCCCGGGCGGCGCGAAGCACCAAGGCGTCCCCGTGGGGGGGGCCCACGATCTGAAGCCCGGCGGGGAGCCCCCCCGAGGTCAGCCCGCAGGGGCAGGAGCAGGCCGGCTGGCCGGTCAGGTTGAAGGGGTAGCTGAAGGGGGTCCAGGCGACCCACGGGCCCCGCCCCTCCCCCGGGGCGTTCCGCCCGGCCGGGAAGGCGGGGATGGGGAGCATGGGGGTGAGGAGGAGGTCATACGTCTCGTGGAAGAGGCGCATCCTCCGCCCGATGGCGGCGCGTTCGAGGACGGAGGCCCGGATGAAATCCGCGAGGGGGATGGCGGCGCCCTCCCCGGCCAGCTCCAGGAGGCCGGGGTCGAGGAGGGCGCGCTTCTCCTTGGGGAGGGAGCCGACGAGGGTGGCCGCGGCGGCGAAGTAGATGGCGCGGAAGGTCTCCCGGGCGCCCTCGAGGCCGGGGTCGGCCTCCTCGACCCGGGCGCCGAGGTCGGAGAAGACCTCAGCGGCCGAGGCCACCCGCGCGGCGATCTCGGGGTCGACCTCCTCGCCGCCGGGGGCGGGGCAGAAGGCGACGCGCAGGCCCGCCACGCCTCCTTCCAGCCCCACCCGGTAATCCCGCTCCTCAAAGGGGAGGGCGAACCAGTCGCGCGGGTCGGGGCGGGAGAGGACGGTCAGCATGAGGGCGGCGTCCCCGACCGTGCGGGTCATGGGGCCCGCGTGGGCGAGGGGGGCGTTCGGGTTGGGGGGATAGGTGGGGACGCGTCCGAAGCTGGGCTTCATCCCGAAGACGCCCGTCAAGCCCGAGGGGATGCGGATCGAGCCCCCGGCGTCGGTCCCGAGGTGCAAAGCCCCCATCCCGAGGGCGCAGGCCGCGGCCGCCCCCCCGCTGCTCCCCCCGGGCGTCATCCGCGTGTCCCAGGGGTTGCGGGTGATCCCGGTCAAGGGAGAGTCCGTCACGGCCTTCCAGCCGAACTCGGGCGTCGTCGTCTTGCCCAAGAGGACGGCGCCCCCCTCCCTCAGGCGGGCCGCGGGGGGGGCGTCCTCCTCCCAGGGCTGGTCCCGCTCGACCGCCCGGCTCCCCCGGAGGGTGGGCCAGCCCCGGGTGAGGACGAGGTCCTTGATGGTGGCCGGGACGCCGTCCACAGGGCCCAGGGGGCGGCCCCGCCTCCAGCGCTCCTCGGAGGCCCGGGCGGCGGCCAGGGCCGCCTCCTCGTCCACCAGGCAGAAGGCGTTGACGGCCCCGTCGCACGCGGCGATGCGCTCCAGGGCCGCCCGGGCCGCCTCGACGGGGGAGAGGGCCCGCCTCCGGTAGAGGGCGAGGAGCTCCGTCGCCGAGAGGCGGGCGATCTCCATCCCTTCCCCTCCCCGCGCGGCCTTCCTACCTCCCCCGCTTGGGCGGGATGACCGGCAGGAGGAGGTAGGCCCCCCGGTTGGGGCCGGTGTGGAGGGTCACCTTCCCGCCGAAGACCTCGGGCGGGCGGTCGCGCCCGTCGTCGTGCTTGAAGGGCCCCACCCCCGTGAAGACCGCGCCCAGCGTGCCCAGCCCCCGCCCGGCGCCGCCGGGGTACTCGTAGTCCCGCCCGCGCACGGTGAGCCCGACCCGGTGGCCGGGGGGCACGACGATGCAGGTGGGCCAGACCTCGACGTCCAGCTCGTACACCTGGCCCGGCCGCAAGGGCTGCTTCTCGTCGTGGGTGTGGTAGGGCCAGTAGGGGAGCGTCAGCTTCTTGTCGAGCTTCCGGTGGGAGGCCCGGAGCCAGCCCTGGGCGATCGGGGTGTGGGGGTCGAGCGCCCCCTGGAAGACCACCTCCTTGAAGTCGGGCGAGAAGACCCGGACCACGAGGAAGAGGTCCGCGTCCCTGGTCGAGGAGGAAACGAAGAGCTTGGCGGCGATGGGGCCTGTGATCTCGGTCTCCCGGGCGAGCGGCTGCGTGAGGAAGGTGACGCCCTCGCCAAGCCCCTCGTAGGTGACGCGGGAGGCCCCTCCCCTCGCCCGCCGCGTCGTCAGGCTCATGTCGGCGGGGTTGAGGTAGTACTTGGTCCAGCGGGTGCGCTTGAGGGGCCACTCGCTCTCGTGGCGCTCGACGAACCTCTCCCCGGGGTGGCGCACCTGGAGGAGGACCCTGGGCTGCCGCTTCCAGCCCGTGTCCTTCCGCTTGAGGAAGTGGCCGAAGAACTTCTTCTGGAGGGCCACGCCGTAGTCGGTGTAGAAGTGGGTCCAGTGCTCGATGCCGTGGACCTCGAGCCACTTCTGCCTCGACGCCGAGCGCACGAAGCCCTCGAAGTTGCCCCGCGGGTGGAGGCCCTGCCCGCCCCAGTTGGCCGAGGAGAGGAGCGGCACCTTGACCTTCGACCAGTCGGGCATGCGGGAGGTCCAGTAGGCGTCGCTGGCGAGGGGGTTCCTCCAGCAGTCCTCGAAGAAGTCGCTCCGGTTGGCGCGGAGCTCCTCCTCGGTCAGGGTCGGCGGGCCGGCGACCCAGTCGCCGGTCATGCGGCTGCGCCAGCCGCGGGCGCCCTTGCCGTGCTGCACCCGGATGACCTGGGAGGGGAACCAGGCCTGCCCGAAGGTGCAGAGGATGCCCCCGTGGTGGCTGAGATCCCGGTAGTAGTCGGCCGCGCCCTCCCAGATGCAGATGGCGGCCAGGTGCGGCGGCTGGAGCGCCGCCACCTGCCACTGGTTCATGGCGTAGTAGGAGATGCCGTTCAGGCCGATCTTTCCGTTGCTCCAGCGCTGCTTGGCCGCCCACTCGATCGAGATGTAGAGATCCTTCGCCTCGCGCGCGGACCAGATGTCGAGGAAGCCGGGGGAGCGGCCCGCCCCGCGCGAGTCCACCCGCACGACGGCGTAGCCGTCCGGCACCCACTTCTCGGGGTCCACGACCTCCCAGTTCTGGTAC
>CAYMWZ010000072.1:0-12322 GCA_964394385.1 uncultured Nitrospinaceae bacterium
AGAGGGCGGCCAAGAGCAGGCCGACCACGGCGGCGTTCACCCCCCTGAGGGCGGACTGGACGGCGGGGACCGAGCGCAGGGCGTCCCAGAAGGGGAGCGCCCCCACGATCAGGAGGATGGCGGGGAGGAAGATGGCGACGAGGGAGAGCGCCGCCCCCGCCCAGCCGGTGGGCGGGGTGGCCATGAGGGCGCCCAGGTAGGCCGAGAAGGCGAACGGCGGCCCCGGGATGGCCTGGGCGGCGCCGTAGCCGGCGAGGAACTGCTCGTTCGTCACCCAGCCGGGGCGCACCACCTCGGCCTGGAGGAGGGGGAGCACCACGTGGCCCCCTCCGAAGACGAGGGAGCCCGCGCGGTAGAAGCTGTCGAACAGGGCGAGGGCCATGTTCGGGATGAGGCGGGCGGCGATGGGCAGGAGGATGAGCAGGGCGAAGAAGAGGACCAGGCTCGCGACCGCCACGCCGCGCCCCACCGTCCTCCCGAAGCCGTCCGAGGTGCCGGCGGCTTCCCCCTTGAGGAAGGCCCAGCCGATCAATCCCCCGGCCAATATCACTCCCACCTGGGACCAGGCCGCCGGCCAGGCGAGGAGGAAGATGGCGGCCAGCAGGGCGAGGGTGGCGCGGGGGGCGTCCGGGCAGAGGGACCTGGCCATCCCCCAGACGGCCTGAGCCACCACCGCGACGGCCACGATCTTGAGCCCGGAGAGCCAGCCGGCCCCCAGCGCTTCCTGGAAGGCGGTCATCCCGAACGCGAACAGGATGAGGAGGAGGGCGGAGGGGAGGGTGAAGCCCAGCCAGGCCGCCAGGCAGCCCCAAAGGCCCGCGCGCATGACGCCCAGCCCCATGAGCACTTGGCTGCTGGCGGGGCCGGGGAGGAACTGGCAGAGGGCTACCAGGTCGGCGAAGGCGCGCTCCTCGATCCACTTGCGGCGCACGACGAATTCTTCGCGGTAGTAGCCCAGGTGGGCGATGGGCCCGCCGAAGGAGGTGAGGCCGAGCTTGAGGGAGATTCCGAGCATTTCGAGAAACGGATGGAACGCCCTCTCCTTCGCTGCGGCCGCCTTTTGCAAAATGTGGCCCTCCGGAGGTTTCCTGAGACTTAGAGGATCTCCTCGTCGCCCGGAGCCTTAAGAAAGCCGGGGCCGCATTATAGCATCCTGGCCGCCTCGCCCGGCCTCTTCCTGGCGGCGGTCATTGGCGCCTGCTAGGATGCGCTCGCTCCGGTGAATTCTCCCCCAATTTCCCTTGGTGAGGTGATCCATGGCCGAAGACCCGACGGAGGTGATGCGCGAGACCATCCGCAACCGCTATCCCCGCTTCATCGCCTACGGGGTGGACTACAACGACGCCGAGAGGGTCCTCGGGCGCATCCGGGACTGGTCGGAGTGGTGCCGGGAGTGGGCGGCCGAGGGTGAGGCCCGCGCCCGGGAGGGGGAGGAGGCGCTCAAGAGGGGCCGCCGGCTCACGGCCGGGGAGCATTTCGTCCGCGCGGCGCTGCTGTGCCACTTCGGCGCCCTGGTCTTTCTGGACGACCCCGCCCAGCGCAAGGCGGCCATGGCCCGCAAGGTCGAGCTCTACCGCCGGGCGCTGCCCCTGCTCGACCCGCCGGGCGAGCGGGTCGAGATCCCCTACGGCCATTTCCGGATTCCGGGCGTCCTGCGAAAGCCCCGGGGCGCGAGCCGGCCGCCTTTCGTCATCATTGTTCCCGGCGCCGACTCGACCAAGGAGGAGTTCAACGCCCTCGAGCCCGAGTTCCTGCGGCGGGGGATCGCGACCTTGGCCATCGACGGCCCCGGCCAGGGGGAGAGCGCCCCGCACGCGCCCGTCCCCCACGACTATGAGCGGGCGGTCGGGGCGGTGATCGACCACATCGAGGGCCGGGGCGACCTGGATGCCGGGCGGGTCGGGATTTTCGGGAGGAGCCTCGGCGGCTACCTCGGCGCGCGCGCGGCGGCCTTCGAGGGGCGGCTCAAGAGCTGCGTCAGCGCGGGGGGCATCTTCGACATGATTCAGTTTTGGGAGTCCTGCCCGCCCCGGGTGCACGAGAACATCGCCCACTGCTTCCACATCGAGGACCTGAAGGCGGCCAAGGAGCACGGCCGCAAGTACACCCTCCGCGGCGCCGCCGAGCGGATCAGGTGCCCGCTCCTGATCGTCCACGGGGACAAAGACCCCTATTGCCCCGTGGAGGGCGCGCGCGAGTTTTTCGCGATCGCGGGATCTTCAGACAAAGAGATCGTCGTCTTCGAGGGCGGAGACCACGTGTGCGACAACATGCCCTATCGCTACCGCCCTCTGGTCGCCGATTGGACCGCCGAGAAGCTGGGCGCGGCGGGCTGAGAGAGGCCCCCGCCCGCCTCCCGGCGGAGGGGCGGGGCTGCCGGGAGGAAGATGATGGATTTCACGCTGACCGAAGAGCAGAAGAGCATCCGCGGGATCGCCCGAAAGTTCTCCTACGAGGAGCTGGCCCCCGTCGCCGCCGAGCGCGATCGCATCCGCGAGTGGGAGAAACGAATGCCCTGGGACTTGACCGAGCGGGCGAGCGCCCTGGGGCTCCGGCAGCTCCCCTATCCGAAGGCGTTCGGAGGCGGCGGCGCCGATGTGCTGGCGCTCTGCCTGGCGGGGGAGGAGCTCGCGGCGGGGGACCTCGGCTTCGCCGTGAACCTCGACCAGACCTGGAAGCTCGCCCACATCCTGGACAAGGTGGAGCCCGCCGTGCGCGATCCCTGGCTCAGGCGGCTCTGCGCGGAGCCGCGCTTCCTCACCGCCATCGCGCTGACCGAGCCCGGCTGCGGAAGCGACCACCAGGGCTACTACGACGATCCCTCCGTCGCCCTCCACACCCGCGCCGAGAAGAAGAACGGCAAGTGGGTGCTCAACGGCATGAAGCACTACATCAGCAACGGGCCCGTGGCCGCCCTCTACGTCGTGGCGGCGCGGACGGATATCGCGAAGACGCTTCGGGAGGGGCTCTCGGGCTTCCTCGTCCCGCGGGAGGCGCCGGGGCTCTCTATCGGGGAGGTGCACGAGAAGATCGGCCAGCGGCTCTCGATGAACTCCGAGATCTTCTTCCGCGACGTGGCGGTCCCGGAGGACCACATCATCCTCGGGGAGGGGAACATGTTCGAGATCCGGGGCAACCTCCTCGCCATGGGGAAGCCCGAGGCGGCGGCGACCGCCCTGGGCGTGGGCCGGGCCGCCTTCGAGAAGGCGCTGGCGCACAGCCGAAGCCGCGTCCAGGGGGGCAGGCCCATCGGCCGGCACCAGACGATCGAGACGATGCTGGCGGACATGGCCCTGGGCCTCGAGGCGGCGCGCACCTTCATCTGGCGCACGGCCTGGGCGGTGGACCACCAGAAGCCCTACAACTTCACGCTCGGCTGGAAGTGCAAGATTCTCGCCTCGGAGGTCGCCTTCAATTGCGCCCGGCTGGGGATGGAGATCTTCGGCGGGGCGGGCGTCATGCAGGCCTCTCCCATGGAGAAGTACCTGCGCGACGCGAGCACCTTCCTCCACTCCGACGGGACGAACCAGCTCCTGCGCCTGAGGACGGGGCGCGCCTACGTCGAGGGGCGCGCGGAGGCCTTCTGAGGTCCGCCCGATGAGGGGTGGGCGCGGCCCGCCCGCGCCCCTAGATGGCGGAGGCGATCTCGGCCGCTTCTTTGAGGGCGGCGCAGACGCGGTTCCGCTCCCTGACGAGGCGGGTGTAGAGGAGGCGCCCTTCGGGGGTGGCGGGGCCTGCCGCGAGGTAGGCGGCGAGCGGCTGGAGGCCCGGCAGGCGGCTGGCACCGCTGGCCGGGTCGTGGTCGAAGGGCCCCGCCTCGGTGTAGAGGGCCGGGTTCAGGACCTGGCTGATCCGCCGGAGGGCCCGGTTGCCCGGGGCGGCCTCGGCCGAGCCGATCCGGCGCATGAGCTCCCCGGCCGCCCTCTTGAACTCCTCGGCGGCGGAGCGCGCGGGGGCCAGGTCGAACGCGCCCCCGGCGTGCGCCTCGAGCGCCGCCAGCTCGGCCTCGGCCACCCCCGCCGTCGCGCGCGGGTCGAGGGGCAGGCGCTCCGCGGCGCACAGCTCCAGGAGCGCCCCCGCGTAGAGCCGGCAGTGCTCGGCCAGGAGGTCTTTGTCCATCTTGTCCAGCGTGTCGGCCGGGTTGTGCCAGTACTCCGGGAAGCCGGTCTCGGGGTGGTCCTTCTGGAGGTCGGGGGCACCGGGCGGGAGCACCGGGAGGAAGGAGAAGGAGGGGATCCCCACCCCCCAGAGGGACTGGTCGGCCATCCGCATCGGGTGGCCGGGGGAGGTCTTCTGGCCGCCCAGGCGGTCCACGGCGTCCTTCACCCAGGCGGAGATGTCCGCCGTCGCGAAGGGCCGGTAGAGGGTGCACTGGCGGCAGCCGGGCTGGTCGATGTTGAGGTAGGCGGCGCAGTTCGCCCTCAGGTCCTCGAACATGTGGTCGGCGTACCAGGTGGAGCCGGAGAAGCGCCCGTGCGAGTGGCCGTTGAACCAGACGACCCTGAGCCCCCGCCGGATCTCGCCGCGGCGCTGGTGAAGGAGCCGGGCCAGCTCCATCAGGGTGGCGTCCCCCGCCGCGTTGTCGTTGGCGCCGAAGTGCCACGAGTCGATGTGCCCCCCGACGAGGACGTACTCCTCCCCGCCTCCTGAGGGCTCGATCGCCGCCACGGGCATGCGGGTCGCGCGCCAGCGGGTGTCGGTTTGGGCCCGCACGCGGAGCTTGACCTCGCCCCTGGCCTTGAGGCGCTCGATGAGCCCTTGGCCCTGCTCCCGGGAGAGGGTGAGGACGGGAGTCGCGGGCAGGCGGCTCGCGCTCTCGGGGGTGGGCGAGCCCCAGATGGTCGAGACGGTCAGCTCGTGGGCGACTCCTTTGTTCACGTACACCTGGGCGATGGCCCCCAGGCGCTCGAAGTGATAGAACCGCCCCGGGCTCACCATCCCCTCGGCCACCGCGATGCGCCCGGCCACGGGGCCGTGGGCGGGGGCCGCCTCCCCGCCTCCGGACGCCTCCCCGGTGATGCCGGCGCGGGGCCCTCCCTCCCCCACGTAGGCTGCGTCGCCCGTCACGCCGGCCTCCCCCGTCGAGGCGCCGAAGGCGGCCGTGATGGCGGGGACGCGCCCGCCGCCCTCGCCCAGGATCTCGAGCGAGGCCCTGCCCGGGAAGCTGATCAGGGAGTCGAACTCGTGCACCCTCACCCGGATCCCCAGGGCCGAGAGCTCCCGCTCGACGTAGGCCACCGCCTCGTTCTCGCCGGCCGTGCCGGTGTAGCGCTCCCACCGGCAGATGGCCTCGAGGTGCTTCCACAGGCGGTCGGCGCTCGTGTCGCTCGCGATGGACATGGCGTCTCCCGGGGGGGATGGAGGCGTCAGGCCGAACGGCGGATTCCCGGAGTTCTTCTTCGTCCGGCCGTGGGCGAAGGCGCATCATAGGGATTGAGCGGCGGGTTGTACACTTGGGGAGGCGCCCTCAGCGGGCCTCCGCGATGTCGGCCCAGGGGAGGCGGTTGAGGGCCTCCCCGATGGCTTTCCCCATGGCGAGGCCGGAGGCGCCGGCGAAGATGCGGGAGTCCTGGTGGGCGCCCCGCCCGATGGTTTCCCACCGGCCCAGGACGCGGCCGCTCCCGTCGGTCCGCTCGGCGCGCAGGGCGGCGCTCGCGAACCAGTTGCTGCCCTCGATCTTCGTTTCCAGCCGGGTGAGGACGACCACGAGGCGGCCCGATGAGCGCTCGGCCTCCCCGGCCTCGAGGGGCTCGATCCCGGCGGCGCGCATCCACTCCGCGGCGGCGCGGAGGAGGACGCCGGCGAGGGGCGCCCTCTCCCGGAGGACATACTCCTCGCTCCGGGAGAGGTTGGGCTCCTGGAGGGCGTCGGCCGCCACGAGGACCAGGCGCGCCCGCGGGGGGGAGGGTTTTGCCCCCGGCGAGGGGACGCGGACCTCGATTTCGTAGCGCTTGACCTCGCTTGTGGCGCAGCCTGCGGCGATGAGGAGGAGGGGGAGGGCCGCCGCCGCGAGGGTCAGGCCGGCTGTTCGGCGGGATCGGGGTTTCATGGCTAAAATCTGAGCCTTCGGGCCGGGGGCGTCAACCGGAGGAGGGCCGCTCCTGCGGCCCGTGTGGGGCTTGGCGCCCGGGGGAGGAGACGAGATGGCAGCGACCCCGCTGGGATTCATCGGATTGGGCCTCATGGGCAGGCCCATGGCGCGCCGGCTGCTCGCCGCGGGGCACCCGGTGGCCGTGGCCAACCGCAGCCGCCCGGCCGTCGAGGCGCTCGCCGCCGAGGGGGCCGCCGCCTGCGCGAGCCCCGCCGAGGTGGCCGCCCGGGCGGAGGTCGTCTTCACCATGCTCCCCGACGCCCCCGACGTCGAGGCGGTCGCCTTCGGCCCGGGGGGCCTGGCCGCCTCCCTGCGGCCGGGGAGCGTCCTCATCGACTCGACGAGCAACGACCCCCGCTGCGCGGCGCGCGTGGCCCGGGCGCTCGCCGAGCGGGGGGTGGAGATGATCGATGCCCCGGTCTCGGGCGCGCCGGAGGGGGCGGAGCGGGGGGCGCTCGCCATCATGGCGGGGGGCCCCAGGCGGACCTTCGAGCGGTGCCGCCCGCTCCTTGAGGTCTTGGGCCGGAAGGTGGTCCACGTGGGGGAGGCGCCGGGCTCGGGCTGCGTCGCCAAGCTCGCCAACCAGATCCTGGTGGGAGTGACGTTCCTGGGGGTCTCCGAGGCCCTCGTCTTTGGGGCCAAGGCGGGCCTCGACCCCGCGGCGCTTGTGGATGTCCTGGGGGCGGGGCTCGGCCGGTGCGGGGCGCTGGAGATCAAGGCGCCCAAGATCCTCTCGGGGGATTTCCGCCCGGGCGGGAAGGTCTCATCCCACACGAAGGACCTGCGCTACGCCCTGGAGCAGGCCATCGAGCTGGGAGTGCCCCTCCCCGGGACGGCCCTCGTGGCGCAGCTCTTCAACGCCCTCCGGGCGGCCGGGGAGGCGGACCTCGACCACATCGCCATCGTCCGCGCGATCGAGCGGATGGCCGGGGTCGAGGCCAGGGCGCGCCGCGCGCCTTGAGGGCCGCCGGGGAGGCTGCCTATACTTTTCCTCCGGAGGGAGGCGTCTTGTGAAGGCCGAGCCGGTCCTCGCCAAGCTGAACGCGCTCAGAAAGGACACCCAGGGGGAGGGCGGGGAGGAGGAGAAGGCCATCTACCATGGCTTCTGCTTCATCTCCTACGAGGTCGGGCCGTTCACCGACTTCGTCGAGCGGGGGAAGGATCCCGCGGCGAAGAAGGGCGTCGCCCCCGGCCCGCGCGCCCGGGAGCTCCTCCAGACCCTCGAAGGGATGCGCGCTGAAGTGGGGGATGACCAGGAGGACATGGAGTTCGTCGCCCTGGACATGGCGGTGAAGTTCATCTCCCGCGCGCTCGGGGATTTCCAGTCCTACCTGAACGATGCCGGGGAGGGGGCCTAGCGGGGATTCCGGCTCCCCGGAGGGGGCCGCCCGTGCGGAAGCTTTGGATCCTCGTCCTCGCGCTGCTTCCTGTCGGCGGCTCCTTCCCGGCGGGGGCGGCACCCGCGGGCGCCCCGGCCATCTTCTACCGCTACACGATCGATTCCCAGCGAAGCCGGGTCTCCTTCACCTTCCGGGGCATCATCCTGCCGTTCGACGCCCACTTCAGCGTGCTGGAAGGGGAGATCAGCCTCGGCTCGCGCGACCCCTTCCAGGGCGCCTCGGCGTGGCTGCGGATCGAGGCGGGCTCGATCAAGTCGGCGGACCCGCTCCAGGAGCAGATGCTGCGCGATCAGGTGCTCGATGCGCGGCGCCACCCGAGGATCGAGCTGCGCGTGGAGGGGGCCCGTCCCGTCCGGCCTCCCTCCCGCCAGGGAAGGGAGAAGGATTGGGAGGTCCGCGCCCAAGGGATCCTCCGCCTCCACGGCGTGGAGAGGATGCTCCCCCTCGCCTTCAAGCTGGCCGACACCGGGACGGACCTCTTCGTGAGGGGGGAGGGGGCCCTCCGGCTCTCCGATTTCGAGATGTCGCGGCCCACGGTGCTCCTGGTTGTCCCGGGGAGCGACGTGGTCGAAGTGAACGTGCGCCTCGTGGCGCACCCCGCCCCGCCAGGGGCCGGCTCTTAGGCCGCCCCGGCGGAGGCTGAGCCTTGATGGGCGCGAAAGGCATGGTGTAAGGTCGGGCGTCCCTCTCAGACGGAGAAGACGAAGTGGATTTCGAGTTGACCGAGCTTCAGCGCAGCGTGCGGCAGATGATGAAGGACTTCGTGGACCGGGAGGTGCGCCCCATCGCCCTGGAGTACGAGGTCGAGGACCGCTATCCCGAGGACGTGGCGAACAAGATGAAGAAGCTGGGCTTCTTCGGCTTCACGATCCCCGAGAAGTACGGCGGGAGCGGCATGGACGAGGTGTGCTACGCCATCGCCATGGAGGAGCTCTCGGTCGGCTGGATGAGCGTGGCCGGGATCCTCGGCACCCACATGATGACCGCCTGGATGATCCTCCACTACGGCACCGAGGAGCAGCGCAGGGCGTATCTCCCCAAGATGGCCACCGGGGAGTGGCACTCGGGCATGGCGCTCACCGAGCCGGGCTCGGGCTCGGACGCGGCGGCGCTCCGGACCTCGGCCCGCAAGGAGAAGGATCAGTGGCTGGTGAACGGCACCAAGATGTTCATCTCGAATGCCGAGCACGGCACCATGTTCAGCACCTTCGTGCGGACGAGCCCCGGCCTCCCCAAGGCGAGGGGAATCTCCTGCCTCCTCATCCACAAGGGGACGCCCGGCTTCAGGGTGAGCCGGCACCTGAAGAAGATGGGCTACCGCGGCATCCGCACGAGCGAGCTCATCTTCGAGGACGCCCGCGTCCCCCTGGAGAACCTCCTGGGGGAGGAGAACGAGGGCTTCCCCATGATCATGAGCGCGCTGGAGGGCGGGCGCGTGAACGTGGCCGCGCGGAGCGTGGGCCTCGCCCGGGCGGCCTTCGAGGACTCCATCCGCTACGCCCAGCAGCGCGAGACCTTCGGGAAACCCATCGCCCAGCACCAGCTCATCCAGGCCAAGCTGGCCGAGATGGCGACCCGCATCGAGGCCGCTAAGCTCCTGACCTACCAGGCGGCGGCGCTCAAGGCGGCGGGGGAGCGCTGCGACCTGGAGGCGGGCATGGCCAAATTCTTCGCCTCGGAGACGGCCGAGTTCTGCGCGAGCGAGGCCGTCCAGATTCACGGCGGGATGGGCTACATCCAGGAGCTCCCGGTCGAGCGCTACTTCCGGGACTGCAAGCTCCTGACCGTGGGGGAGGGCTCGAACGAGATCCAGCGGCTCGTCATCGCCCGGAGGCTGCTCGATCGGTATCCGGTGTAGCCGAAACGGGGGGTTTGGGGGAGGGTGTTCCATGCCCGAGCATCAGATGGGACGCTGGTACGAGGATTTCGTCGTGGGGGAGGTGATCAAGCACAGGCCCGGCCGCACCATCCTCGAGGCCGACAACACCTGGTTCACCCTCTTGACGAACAACCCCCACCCCATCCACTTCGACTATCATTACGCCTCGAAGACCCAGTTCAAGAAGCCCCTCGTCAACTCGGCCCTGACCCTGGCCGTCGTGACCGGTATGACGGTCGCGGACATGTCCTACCGCTCGGTCGCCAACCTCGAGTGGGAGCACGTCCGGATGCCCAACCCCGTCTTCGCCGGGGACACGCTTTACGCCGAGAGCGTGGTGGTGGAGAAGCGCGAGTCCCGGAGCAAGCCCGACCGGGGGATCGTCACCATCGAGACGCGCGCCTACAACCAGCGGGGGGAGCTGGTGATGGAGTTTAGGCGCAAGTCCATGGCCGCCAAGCGGGGCTCGGGGGCGATACCCGACTACGAGAACATCCCCCTGGACGGGGAATAGGGGCGGCCAGTCGCCCCTACGGCATTACCCGACCGCGAGCGGCGCGGCGGCCTCGATGTCGCTGACCACGTCCAGGATGACGGGGCCCTTCTTGTGGGAGAAGGCCTGGTCGAGGGCGCTCTTGAGGTCGCCCGGCTTCTCGACCCGGATGCCGAGCGCGCCGAAGGACTCGGCCACCCGGGCCAGGTCGACCTCGTTGAAGCCCCAGAGCTCAAACGCCTTCTCGGTCTGCTTGCCGCCGTAGATGCGGTCGAAGCCCCGCTTGGACTGGTTCCCCGAGCGGTTGTCGTTCACCAGGATGACGGCGTTGATCTTCCAGCGGACGGCGGTCTCGATCTCCCCGATGTGGTAGTAGAGCCCGGCGTCCCCCGTGAAGCAGAGGACGGGCCGCTCGGGCGCGGCGCACTTGGCGCCCAAGGCCGCCGGGAAGGCCCAACCCAGGTGGCCCGCGCTCCGCATGTAGCTCTGGCCCGCCTTGAGATCCCACATGCCCCCCATCCACATGCCCGAGTGGCCGGTGTCGGCGACCACGATGGCGTCCGAGGGGAGGTGCCGGGAGAGCTCCCGGCAGATGCGCTCGGGGCGCATGGGGAGGGCGTCGGAGTCCATGAGGGGGGCGAACTCCTCACGATACTCGCGCACGCTCGCCTGCGCGCGCGCCACCCACTCCTTGCGGGAGGGGGCGGTCGAGGCGTCGGACGCCTCGATCAGCCTGCGGAGGGAGAGCTTGGCGTCCCCGTTGATGGCCACCTTCAGGGGGTAATTCCGCCCCAGGGCCTCGGGGTCGATGTCGAGCTGGAGGGCGGGCGTCCCGATGGGGGGGACGGCCCAGAAGTGGGTGGTCATCCCCCCCGCCGAGGTGCCGACGAAGAAGATGAGGTCGGTCTCCTTGACCAGGCGGTTCGCGCTCTTCCGGGAGTAGGTGCCCACCACCCCCACCGAGAGGGGGTGGGCGGCCGGGATGGCGTCCTTTCCGTTCAAGGAAGTGGCGACGGGGATCTGGAGCTTCTCGGCCAGCTCGACCACCTCCCGCCCGGCGCCCGAGGCGCGGGCGCCGCCTCCCGCCACCATGACGGGCCGCTTGGCCTGGGCGAGCAGGCGCGCCGCCTCGCGGATGCGCCCCGCCTCGGGCTCGGGCCGGAAGGGGGGCACGCGGGAGAACTCGGGCTCGACGCGCAGCTCCATCTCCGCCTCCTGCTGGTCGATCTGGCCCTCGTTCCCCTCGAACTGGAGGTGGACCGGGCCGGGCGAGCCCGTGGTGGCGGCGCGGAAGGCCTGACAGAGGAGGTCCGGGATGCGCGAGGCGTGGTCCACCGTGGCGTTGAACTTGGTGACCGGCCCGAAGGCGGGCAGATCGTCCACCTCCTGGTACACCCCCCGGAACTTGGTCAGCGGGGAGCGGCCCCCCGTGAAGGCGATGATGGGCGAGCGCGCCAGCCAGGCGTCCCGGAGGCCGGCCGCGAGGTTGAGCGCCCCGATGATCTGGGCGCCGCACAGGCCGGGGCGGCCCGAGGCGCGGGCGTAGCCGTCGGCCATGTAGGCGGCCGCCTTCTCCCCGTGGGTGACGACGCGGTCGATGCGCGTCCTCTCCTCCATCTCGGCCAGGGTGCGCCGGAGGACGGCGGGGACGTGGAAGAAATGGGTGACGCCGTAGCCCTTGAGCGCCTCGGCAAGGTACTGCGCGCCCGTCATCTTGGGCATTCTTGCTCCTCCTCGCGTGGAATGATTTCGGCCCGCCCGGGTTATAGGTTCCACCAGAATCGCCCCGTTGGAAAGCCTGCGCGGGGAGAGGGCGTTCGCCTCCCCGGGGGAGGTGGAGGACCCTGCCATCCGCCCGCCGGGGAGAACCGGATCGGGCCCAGAATTGTTTCTTTCTTGACAGACGCGCTGAACCTACAGTATAAGCATTGATACTCCGATTTTCCTTTATGGGCTTTCGGTCCAGGGGTGTTGACGTGTCTCCCGGGCCCCTGGGAGGGGCCGGGGAGGGGACGGGCGGCAACCCGCGCGGTGTCGCGGATCTTTTCGCGGACGCGGGAGGGGGATTCTTCAGCAAAAAGGAGGGGGCGATGGAGATGGCAGAGAAGAAGATCGGACAGGTGAAGCAAGATCAGGAGAAGAAGGCGTCGCGGCGCGGCTTTCTCAAGAAGGCGGCGGTCGCCGCCGCAGCCGCCGCCGCGTCGCCCCTGGCCTTCCCCAACGTCGCCCGGGCCAGGACGGTCACCTTGAAGATGCAGGGGGCCTGGGGCGGGAAGGACATCTTCAACGACATGGCGGTCGAGTACGTCAAGCGCGTCAACGAGATGTCGGGCGGGAGCCTGAAGATCGACTACCTGATCTCCGGCGCGGTGGTGGCCGCCTTCCGCGTTCAGGACGCCGTCCACAAGGGGGTCCTCGACGCCGGCCACTCGGTGACCGTCTACTGGTACGGCAAGAGC
>CAYMWZ010000073.1:0-12312 GCA_964394385.1 uncultured Nitrospinaceae bacterium
ACCCCCGACCTCCGGGGCCACAACCCGGCGCTCTAACCGCTGAGCTACACCCACCGTCTGCGCGGCAGCCATGGCGCGCCCGGCAGGATTCGAACCTGCGGCCTACGGATTAGAAGTCCGTTGCTCTATCCAACTGAGCTACGGGCGCTCCGGCTGGCGCGGGCCCGACCCCCCGGGTCCTTTGGCGGGACCCTCTCCCGCTCGCCCGAAAACCCACGAATCTTCACACCCGCTCCCGGGCGTGTCAACAACGGGGCACGAAGCCCCGCAAAGGGAGGGAAACCTACCCCAGCCGAAGCCCCAGATCAAGCGCGGACTCGGCGGATGGCGGGATGGGTTTCGTCGATGGCGATCGCCGGGGCCAGCCAGCCGCAGACCGGGACCTCCGGCCCCGCCCCGCATGGAGCCCCCCAACTCTCCCCGGCTGTTCCTTGAACACAACCAGTATAAGGAACCGCCCCGAAATGTCCACAGGCTTCTGGAATTCACCCTCACCCCGAACGAACAAAAACCGAACGCGCCCGGCCCGCCCCTCCGCGGCGCCCTCCTAGACGAACAGCTGCCAGCCGGCCCGAGCCACGAGGCTTGTCGCGATGAGGAACAGGGCGATTCGCACGAGGCGGTAGAAGAGCGCCTGATCCAGCCGCCCCCTCAAGCGCACCCCCGCCCAGAAGCCCAAGAAGATGGGGACCAGGCCCGCCCCAATGCGGAGGAGGACGGAGGCGGTGAAGCTCCCGCGCCAGGCCAGGGCCGAGACGAGGGCCCCCGCGCTCACCGTGTTGAAGGCGTTGATCAAAAAGATGAAGACCTCCTTCGACCAGGAGAACATCGAGAAATAGACGATGGTGACGGGCCCGGGGACGCTGGACATCCCGGCCAGAAAGCCCGCCGCCACGCCAAAGCCGGCGCCCACCCCCCACCGGGCCGGTGACGGGAGTGCCGCCATCGGGGGGAGAAAGCCGCGCGCCGCCAAGTAGACGTACACCAAGAGCCCGAGGATGAGGCGGATGACCTCGGGGTTCCCCCAGTAGAGGAAATACACCC
Organism: uncultured Nitrospinaceae bacterium; assembly: GCA_964394385.1. Taxonomy (GTDB): domain Bacteria; phylum UBA8248; class UBA8248; order UBA8248; family UBA8248; genus CAYMWZ01. Next base: position 1,045 of record CAYMWZ010000073.1, read on the forward strand.
CGGCGGGCACCGCGGCCACCCCCGTCGCCATGTAGGGGAGAATTTGACCCAGAGAGCGCCACTCCCCCCACCCCATCCAGACGTTGACGAGGTTGGTGAGGAGGACGGGGACCGACATCATCACCACCGCCTCGCGCGGCCCGATGAAGATGGAGAGGAAAGGGACGGTGAGAATGGGAAGGGCGAAGCCGATCGCGCCCTTCACGACGCCCGCGGCGAAGAGCGCCCCCGCCACGAGGCTCCACTCCCCCCCGCTCATGGCAGGCGGCCCCTCCGGGCGCGGAGCGCGGAGGGGCTCACTCGCCCTCGAAGGGCTTCCGGCGCACCTTCCCCTCCCCGACGAGGGCGGCTTTCATGAGCAGGATGGAGCTGTTCGTGCGGGGGATGAGATGAATGAAATGGTCGAGCTTCTTGTCGATGAGGTCGAGCTCCGCCTCGCTAATCTCCAGAGCGCGGGCCCTCGCGCGATCGAGCCCGACCGGATGCGGGAACTCCTGGGCGGCCGCGGCGGCGGCCCCCTGGGAGAGGCTGACCGTGATCTCGAAGCCTTTCTTCTTCTGCTCCTCGCGGACGAACGCCCAGGCGAGCTCCACGTATTCGGGCCAGTGCCCCACCGCCCGCCAGACGCTGGCCAGGACGCCACCCGGAGACTCCGCCCGGATCCGCCCGAAGGCCCCGCGCGCCTTCTCCGGGGCCTTGGCCGGGTCCACGAGCCGGGGGGTCGGCATGGAGGCGGGCGGCCCCGAGGGCAGCGGGTCGAGGTCGTCCGGGAAGCCCGGCTTCACGCCCCCGATCTTGACCCCGTTCAAGGCCCCCTTGAGGGCGGCGGCCAGGATGAGGTTGCGCGGGTTGGCGTAGTTGTAGACGTCGAGGATCCGGGCGATCTCGGCGACCCGCTCCTCCGGGTGGCCCAGATCCTCGAGCGCCTCGGCGTGGTCGGGCACATCCTCCGGCATGGGCGGCACCATCCGCATCCGGAGGCTGTCCGCGCAGCGCTCGAAGTAAGCAACCGAAGCGTTCGGGCGCAGCGCCTCCCAGGCGGCGGCGAGGTAGGTCTCGTGCACGGCCAGGGTGCGGTAGAGGAGGTTCACCTGGGTCGAGCGCAGGACCTGGCGGAGGTCCTCGTAGATCTCGGCCACCCGGCCCCGCGCGGCCTCCTCGGGGACTTCCTCAAGCTCGATGCGGTCGACCGTCATCCCCACCTCTGCCGGAGGGCGCGCCACGGGGTCAGGGGCCCGGCACCCCCCGATCCGGCGGAAATCTGCGGGATTCACTCCAGGCCCCCGAGTATAGGCCGCCCCGGCGGGGGGGGACAACCAAAGGGGGCCTTGACCGGGAGCCGCAGGGAGCGAAACACGGCTTCCCCGTGCCGACTTGCCCCTTGTCCACTTTCCCCGATTTTCTCATCCTGCACGCACCTCTGTGCGATTCCCGTGAATGCCCCCAGCCTAAGGACTGGGGGACCACCCCTCCCCTGGCGAGGGAGAGGCGAGAGGACTTCCCGTGGGGAGGGGGGAGAGACCCTTCCGGGGGGGAGGGGTGGGTCCCGAGGGGGGGGAACTGCTGGATGCTTCGGGTTTTCCCGGGGAAAACGCGAGGAACCCCGGAAATCCGCCGGGCCGTGGGGATTTCTCCATCGGGTCCTCCTCCCCAAAAAAATCTCCGCTTGGGGGGCCCCAAAAGAAGCGAGAGAGGCTATATTTAGAATGGAAGGTATTTTTATCTTAATATTGGCTCGCTGGAGGAAACGACGATGGATCGGGCACTTTGGGGCGCAATCGCCCTTCTGCTCTTCCTCGCCGTCTACTGGCCTCTCCTGCCGGACGCGGCGCGGGCCTACCGGCGTCTGCGCGGGCGCAAGAGCCTCCTCTGCCCCGAGTCGGGCAACGTGACCCGGGTGCAGATCGGCGCCGCCCGCGCGGCTTTGACCGCCCTCTTCTCCGGAAGGCCCGCCCTCCGGGTGCGCGACTGCGCCCGATGGCAAGTGCGGCGAGGCTGCCGGGAGGGCTGCCTCGCCCAGGTCGCCTAGGCGCGAGGCTTCAATGGAGGTCGCCATGTACACGCAGATCGCCGCAATCGTCGGGGGGGTCGCCGCCCTCGGCGCCCTCTACGTGCTCCTGCCCGTCGCGAGGGACGTCTACAACCGCTTCAAGCGCCTGAGATTGGTCCGCTGCCCCGAGACGGATCGGGAGACCTCGATCCAGGTGGACGCGGCCCGGGCGGCGAGGACGGCCCTTGTGGGGCGCCCCAAGCTCAAGGTGCGCGATTGCGCCCGCTGGCCAGCGCGGAAGGGCTGTGGCGAGAGGTGCCTCTCGCAACTTGCCTGAGGGGTGGAGCCGGAGCGGCCCGCTAGGGCGCCTGGGCATCCGGCCGGGGGAAATCCCGGGGCCAGGCGCCGAGGAGGGCCCCGTAGTAGCCCTGCACTCTTTCCGGGTCGAGGCGGACGGAGCGCTGGATCTTTCGGACCTCCTCCGGGGCCTCGACCGGAAGCCGCAGGGAGTCCGTCAAGCGGTTGAACATGTTGAAGAACCCCACCATGAGGGTGAGCTCCACGAGCTCGGCCTCGGAGAAGTGCCTCCGCGCCTCCTGGTACACATCCTCGCGGGAGCGGGCCGTGTTCTTCGTCACGTGCTCCGCCCAGAGGACGGCCGCCCGCTCGCGAGGCGAGAGGTGGGGCGAGTCCATGTAGGCGTCCGATCCGATGGCCGCCGCCTGCTCCCCGGTGATGCCCGCCGCTTGACCAAGCGAGGTGTTGTGGGCCAGTCAGTAGGCGCAGCCGTTCAGCTGGCTCGTCTTGATGATGGCCATCTCCTTGATCTTGGACGAGAGGAGGCTCCCCGCCCCCTCGCGCTGGAGGACAGCGTTGAAGGGCAACAGCACCTCCGCCACCAGGGGCGTGTGCGCGAGCGCCCGGTAGGAGTGGGGCACCCTCCCGAGCATCTGCGTCGCCGCCTCGTACAGACGGGCGACCGTCCCCCGCGCCTCCTCCGGCGCGATCAACTGCACCCGGCTCGTCTCTCCGGCCTCCGTCGCCATCTCACTCCTCCTCGAGTTCCTCCGCCAGCCACGCCCGGAAGGCGGCGAGAGCCTTCCCGCGGTGGCTGATCGCGTTCTTGGCCTCCACGTCCAGCTCGGCCACCGAGCGGCCCAGCGGGGGAAGATAGAGGAGGGGGTCGTAGCCGAAGCCGCCCTCCCCCTGCGGGGCGCGCAGGAGGAGCCCCCGGAGCTCCCCCTCGAAGAAGGCGAACCATCCGTCCGGGCGGAAGAAGGCGAGCACGCAGACGAAGCGCGCCCCCCGCGCTTCCTCGGCCACCGCCTCCATGCGCTCGAGCAGCAGGCGGTTGCGCCCGCCGTCGTCCAGGCCCGCCCCCCCGAAGCGGGCCGAGCGCACGCCCAGCTCCCCCGGGAGGGCGTCCACCTCGATGCCCGAGTCGTCGGCGAGGGCGGGAAGGCCGCCCGCGCGGCAGGCGGCCTCGGCCTTCACCAGGGCGTTCTCGGCATAGGTCGAGCCCGCCTCCTCCCCCACGAGATCCAGCCCCGCCTCGTCCAGGGTGATCACGCAAACGGGCAGGCCCTCCAGGGCGGCGCGCACCTCGCGGGCCTTGCCGGGGTTCCGGCTGGCGAGGAGGATCTTCACGAGCCGGAGAGGCGGCTGGCCTGGATCTCAAGGAGCTGGCCGACGCCCCTCTCGGCCAGGCCGAGCAGGCGCCCGAGGTCGCTCTTCCTGAAGGGAACCTTCTCCGCCGTCCCCTGCACCTCGACGAAGCGCCCCTCCCCGGTCATGACGACGTTCATGTCCACCTCCGCCTCCGCGTCCTCGCCGTAGCTCAGGTCCAGGATGGGCGTCCCCCCCCACAGGCCCACGCTCACGGCCGCGACCGCGCCCGTCAAAGGGTTCGCGCGCAGCCCGCCCGCCTCCATCAGGGCGGCCACCGCGCGGGCCAGGGCGACGTAGCCCCCCGTGACGGCGGCGCAGCGGGTTCCGCCGTCCGCCTGGAGAACGTCGCAGTCGACGTAAATGGTCCGCCCGCCCAGCAGGGAGAGGTCCACGACCGCCCGGAGGGAGCGGCCGATGAGGCGCTGGATCTCCATCGCCCGGCCGCCCCGGGCCCGTTCGCGGGGCACGCGCGCGGCGCCGCTGCCGGGCAGCATGGCGTACTCGGCCGTCACCCAGCCCTCGCCGGAATCCTTCTTGTGGAGGGGAACGCGCTCCTCGACCGAGGCGGTGCAAAGCACCCGGGTGTCGCCCAGCTCGATGAGGCAGCTGCCCGGGCAGATGCGGACGTAGCCGGTCTGGATGCGCACCTGGCGCATCTCATCGGGCCGCCGCCCGTCGGGCCGCACGGCCGAACCTTCTCCGGACTTCGCTCTCCCGCGCCTGGCCGCCGCCATCTCCCTCTCCCCGCTCGCCCCAGGCGAGGCGGTTTCGCGTGTGGGGGAATCTTACTGGCCCCACCCGGCAGACACCACCTCCGGGCGGGGGAGGACTTTCAGCAGCGGGAGGGATGCCCCCTAGTCTCGCCGGGGCTCAGGGAGCGCGTCCGCGGAGGGGAGGCTCTCCGCGGGGGCGCCTCCTCCGAGCCCCACCCACCGCCTCAGCCGGGCCACCCCGTTCTGGACGATCTCGTAGAGGCAAGGGGTGAGAAAGAGGGTGACGAAGGTGGAGAAGGATAGCCCGAACAGCACGACGACGCCCAGGGGCTGGAGCATCTCGGAGCCCTGGCCCCACCCGAGCGCCAAGGGGACGAGGGCGATGATGGTGGTGAGCGAGGTCATGAGGATGGGGCGGAGCCGCACGGCCGCCCCCGCCACGATGGCCTCCCGCCGGGGGAGGCCCTCCGCCCGGATCTGCTCGATGTACTCCACCATCAGGATGGAGTTGTTGACCACGATCCCCACGAGGAGGATCACCCCGATGAGGGCGGTGGACCCGAACGGGGTTCCGGTGAGGTAGAGCCCCACCAGCGCCCCCGAGAGCGCGGGGGGCACGGCAAATATGATCACGAAGGGGTTGACCAGGGAGTCGTATTGGACCGCCATCACCACGTAGACCAGGAAAATGGCCAGGGCGGCGAGGAGAAACAGTTCGCGATTGGAGCGCTCGAGGGCTTTCTCGTCCTCTCCGGGGAGGACGAAGTAGCCGGCGGGCAGCTTCATGTCCGCCAGCCGCGCCCGGACGTCTTGGCTCACGTCGCCGATGGAGCGGCCCGCCAAGTCCCCGGTGATCTCCACCATCCGGTTCTGCTCGATCCGCGTGATCTCGGCGCTCCCCTGGCCGATGCTCACCCGGGCGATGTGGCCCAGCTGGATGGGCTCCCGCCCCTCGGGGAAGAGAGGCAGCCGCTCGATGTCCTGCGCGTTGCGCATCCGCGCATCCTCGATCTTCACGCGGACGGGAATCCGGCGGTCCTGCCGGTTGACGTAGGTGGCGATCGTCCCGTCCACCGCGGTGTTCACGGTGTCGCCCACCTGCTGGACCGAGAGGCCGAACTCCCCGGCGCGCTCCCGGTCCAACTGCACCTGGAACTCGGGCCGGCGCTGCTCCTGGTCGAGCTGCAGGTTGACGAGGCCCGGAATCCCTTGAAGGCGGTCAATGACCTCCGCGGCAATCCCGCTGAGGACGTTCAGCTCCTCCCCCCGCACGGCGAGCGAAAAGCTCTTGTTGTGAGTCGTGTTCGAAGTGCGGAGCCCGCGCACCCGGCTCTTGAAGGCGAAGACGCGGGCGCCGGGGATGTCGAGCCGGGCGAGGCGGGGGCGGAGTTTCTTGAGATATTCGAAGGAGCTGTAACCCGGCTTCAAGTTCGTCTCGATCTGGCCCCGCGAGGCATCCCGCGCGAGCCCCCTCCCGAACAGCCTCCCGCCCGCGGTGGCGAATACCTGCTCCACCTCCGGGTCGTTCTGGAGCATGTCGTGGATCCGGCGGACCACGGCCGTGGTGGTCTCGAGCTTCATCCCCCGCGCGAAGCGAACGTCCACCGAGACGCGGCCGTCGTCCGTCTCGGGGAGGAGCTCGTTCCCGAGCTGGCTGAGCAAGGAGACGCTCCCTCCGAAGAGAGCCAGTACCCCGAGGACGACGACCCACCGAAGGCGCAGCGCCCCGGGCAGGACCCAGCGGTAGGCCGCGTTCAACCGCGCGACGAGACCACTCAGGAAGCGGAAGAGAAAAAATCGATCGATCCGGCTCTTGCGGGGGATCTGAAGCATGCGGGCGGAGAGCATGGCGACCGCCGTAAGCGCCACGAAGAGGCTGCAGACGAACGAGATGGTGATGGTGAGGATGAGCTCCCGGAAGAGGAGCGAAATGTAGCCGGAGATCAAGAGGAAGGGGGCCACGGAGGCCACGTTGGTGAGGGTGGAGGCGAGCATCGCGCTCTCCACCTCCCGGCCCGCCCGCGAGGCCGCCTCCAGGGGATCGCCCCCCTGGTCCTGGTGCCGGGAGACGTTTTCGAGCATGACGATGGCGTTGTCGACCAGCATCCCCACGCCCAGGGCCAGCCCGCCCAGGCTGAAGATGTTGAAGGTGAGCCCCCCCGCCCACATGAAGAAGAAGGTGGTCACGGAAGCCACCGGGACGGCCAGGGCGATGATGACCGTGCGCCGCAGGCTCCCCAAGAAGGCGAGCACGACCAGCACCGCGAGGAGCCCTCCCACCATCGCGGAGGAGAGGACGTTATTGATGGCGGCCCGGATGAAGAAGCTCTGGTCGGCGACGGAGGTGAGGACGGTGTCCTCGGGGATGATCTTGTAGCGCTTGAGGAAATCCAGCCGCTCCATCAGCCCGTTCACCACCGAGACGGTGTTGGCGTCCGGCTGCTTGAGGGCGATCACCTTGACGCTCTCCTGCCCGTTGAACCAGACGTAGACCCGCTTCTCCTCCGCCCCGTCCACCACCTTGGCGAAATCCCGGAGGTAGACCTTGCGCCCGTCGGCGGCGGGGAAGATGAGGCGGTAGAACTCCTCGGCCGTGCGCAGCTTGCCCGAGGTGCGGCCGGAGTACTCGCGCTCCTCGGTGTCCACCCGCCCGGCCGCGATGTCCATGTTCTCGGCCCGGATGCGCTGGAGGACGGAGCCGAGCGTCAGGCCCAGCCCCTGCAGCCGGGGGAAGTCCACGTAGACCTGCATCTCCTCGTCCTGCCCCCCGAACGCCTCGACCGAGGCGACCCCGGGAACCACTAGAAGCTGGGGAATGAGAACCTGGTTGGCCCAGGTCTGGAGCTTGGGGCCCTTCATGGATTTGGAGGCCAGGGCAAACTCCACGATGGGAATCTGGGCGGGGTCGCTCTTGAAGATGCGGGCGTTCTGGAGCTGGGCCTGGATCTCCTCGGGCAGGTTGCGGCGCGCGATGTTGAACTTGGTGATGGCGTCCTGGAGGGCGAGGTTGATGTCCCGGTTGAAGTCGAAGAAGAGGAAGATCCGGACCGCCCCCTCCTGGCTGAGCGAATAGATGCGGACCAGGCCCTCGGTGGTGGCCATCTCCCGCTCGAGCACCTTGGTGACCTGCTCTTCCACCACCTCGGCGTCGGCGCCGGGGAACTCGGCGATCACCAAGATGCGGGGGTAGATGATCCGGGGGAGGAGGTCCACCGCGAGGCGGCTCAAGGAGAAGAACCCCAGGACGAGGGCGCAGACCACCACCATCATGGTCCCCACCGGCCTGCGGATGGAAAGTTGACTCAGCGACACGGGGTCTCCCCTCTCATTCCGTCACGACGCGGACGGGGAGGCCGTCCCTGAGCTGCCCGATCGCGCTCACGATCACCTTCTCGCCCACTTTGATCCCCTCGAGGATCTCGACTCTGCCTTCCAGGCTCTCGCCCAGGTGCACCTTTCGCTTCTGCGCCACGAACCGGGGGCCCCCGCCTCCCCGGCCCTGTCCCCCCTGCCTCGCCTCGGCGGAGCCCTCCGGACCCCGGCGGCTCTCGCCCCGGCCCTCCTGCCGCCCTCCCTCGGCGCCCTGGTCTCCCCCTCCAGGTCCCGGGGGCCTGCGGGCCAGCACGTAGACGAAGCCAGAGGTTTGGTCGCCGCTTTCGCTCCACTCCACCGCGTGGGCCGGGAGGATGAGCGCCTCCCGGCCCAGCTGGGGCTCAAAGGTGAGGCGCGCGTGCAAGCCCGGCCGGAGGGCGCGCTCGGGATTGGGAAGCTCCACCTCGGCCACCACCTGGCGCGTCTTGGGGTCCGCCTGGGGGAAGAGATGGGTGAGCTTTCCCTGCAAGCGGCGCCCCGGATAGGCGTCCACCTCGACGAGGGTGTTCTGGCCCTCGCGCAGGCGGGGGAGGTCGAGCTCGCTCACCGGGGCGCGCACCCGGAGAGTCTCGACGTGGGCGAGGGTGAACAAGTGCGCCCGCGGCGTCGCCAGGTCGCCCGGCTCGATGCGCCGCTCGGTGACGACCCCCGCGATGGGGGAGCGGATCTCGAAGTAATACTCCACCTGGACGCGGAGAAGCTCCACCCTCTGCCGCATCTTCTCCACCTCCGCCCGCGCCCGGTTGAGCTCGGTGGTGACCTTGAGCCACTCCTGCTGGCTGATGACACCCGTGCGGTGGAGGGACTCGCGCGACTTGAAGTTCGCCTCCGCCTCCGCCATCCTCGCCCGCTCGGCGTCCATCTCGGCCTTGGCGAGGGCCAGTTCGATCCGGCGCACGGTGTCGTCGAGGCGCACGAGGACCTGTCCCTCCTTCACGTTGTCCCCCTCGCGGACGAGCACCTCCCTCACCTGGCCCTCGGCCTGGGACATGAGCTTCACTTCGCTTTTCGGATAGAGCGTGCCGGTGGCGATCACGCGGCGGCCGAGCCTGCCCGTGGCCACCTCCTGCACCTGGACGGGCAGGGGGTGATCCCGGCCCTGGGGACGGCCCGCGAAGGCAAAAAAGGCCAACCCCTCCATCAGAATGAAGAGGAGGAAGAGGCCCAGCGAGACGGCCTTGCCCCGCGCGTCCAAGGAAGGGTGCTTCTCCAGAGGATGAAGCCGGGGCGTTTGACGGGGATGATCCAAGAACTCTACCGAACCCGGAAGTTCATCGGAAACGCGTCCCGGTGAATGCCCTCAGCGACACGAAAAACTCCCTTAATCTAACACACAGGGGGAGATATTTACTGCAATTTCTTCCCGGGGAGGTCCGCTGGCATGAGGGCAGAGAGGGTGAAGGCGAATAAAAAACGAACTGCCCTACCCCCCGATCGCGCTCATGGTCCGCGCGGGCTGGACGAACTCCCGCTGGCCGATGAGATGGCCGGGGGTTTTGGTGAAGACCACCTCGGCCAGCCACGCCTTGATCTCCTCGTCCGAGGCGCCTCCGCGCAGGAGGGATTTTAGGTCGTGCTCGACGGTGGAGAAAAGGCAGGTGCGCACCATCCCCTCCGCCGTGAGCCGGATGCGGTTGCAGGCCTCGCAGAAGGGCCTCGTGACCGAGGCGATGACGCCGACCTCGCCCCCGCCGTCCTTGTAGCGGTAGCGCGTGGCCGGGTCGGAGGGATGGCCGCTCACGAGCTCGAGCTCGCCCGCCGCGGCGAGCCCCTCGAGGATCTCCTCCGCCGTCAGAACCTTCTCGCGCGTCCAGGAGCGGTCCGCGTCCAAGGGCATGTACTCGATGAAGCGGACGACGTAGCCCGTCTCGCGGGCCCACCGGGCGAAGCGGGGGAGCTCCTCCTCGGTCAAGCCCTTGATGGCCACGGCGTTGATCTTGATGGGGCTGAACCCGGCCCTCGCGGCCGCCTCGATGCCCTCCAACACCTGCCCGAAGACGTTCCGGCGCGTCATGAAGAAGAACTTCTGCTCATCCAGCGAATCGAGGCTGATGTTGATGCGGCGCAGGCCCGCCGCGTAGAGGCGCCCGGCCATCTGGGGGAGGGCCACGCCGTTCGTGGTGAGCGCCAGATCCATGTCGGGCTGGATGTCGAGCATCTTGCGGATCAGAAGGTCCAGATCCTTCCGGAGGAGGGGCTCCCCCCCGGTGAGGTGGTAGCTGACGAAACCCAGCTCGGTCGTGATGCGCACGACGCGCGCGATCTCCTCGTAGGTGAGGATCTCCTCGTGCGGCAGCCACTGCATGCCTTCCTCGGGCATGCAATAGAAACACCGGAAGTTGCACCGGTCCGTCACGGAGATCCGGAGGTCGTCGTGCGCCCGGCCGTACCGGTCGACTAGAGGCATCAGCGACTGGCTCCCTTCGCTTGAGCGGGCGGGTCGAGGACCCGCCCGGTGAGATCCGTATTGTACCCCCCCAGGGCCCGGACGCGAAGGGCGAACGCCTCCTCCCGCAGGATCTCCACGAGGCGCTGGATGGAGGGCGTCTCCCAGCACTCGGCCGGCACGACGAAGTCGAAGCGCTCGCCGCCCAGGGGAACGAAATCGAGCCCCAGCAACTGGGCCGCCGCGTAGATTCCGAGCCCGGCGTCGGCCCGCCCCGCCGCCACCGCCATCGCCACGGCGACGTGGGTGGTCTCGACCCGGTCGTAGCCCCGCACCTGCGCGGGAGCCACCCCCGCCTGGGCGAGGAGGTGGTCCAGAAGCACCCGGGTTCCGGCGCCGCTCTGGCGGTTGACGATGGTCACGTCCTCGCGGGCCAGGTCCGCCACCGAGCGGATGCCCTTGGGGTTGCCCCGGGGGACCAGGATGCCCTGCTCCCGCTGGACGAAGTTCACGACCACCACCTCGCGCCCCTTGAGGTAGCGCCGGATGTAGCTCCAGTTGTAGTCCCCCGTCGCGGGATCGAGGAGGTGGCTTCCCGCCAGGTGGGCCTCCCCGTTCCGGACGGCGATGAGGCCGGCCATCGAACCCACCGCCGAGGCCGAGAGGCTCACCCCGCGGAAGCGCCGCCTGAGCTCGCTGGCGAGGAGGTCCAGGGCGTTGTCGTGGCTTCCCGCCATGAGGACGTTCCCCCGCACCTCGCTGAGGGGCCGCAGGAGCTCGACCCGCACCCGCTCGCCCGCCTCCACGCCCTCGGAATTCGCCGGGATGCGCACGATGCCATCCGCCTCGACCAGGCTGCTGATGACGCTGGCCCCCCGCTTGGCGGGGAGGGCCACCATGCGGCCCCCCACCTCGCCCAGCTTCACCCGCAGGAACTCCTCCATCCCGAGGTGGGAGGCGCTCTTGCGGCTCAAGACCGCCTCGACGGTCTCATCCAGGGCGGGAGGCGCCCCCTCCATGTGCGCCATGAGGGGGCGGACGAACTCCTGGAGGGCGATGGCGGCCGAAACCGGATAGCCCGGGATCCCCAGGACGGGCTTCCAGGCGCCGGAGGCGGCGCGGCACACGCCCATGACGGT
>CAYMWZ010000074.1:0-12277 GCA_964394385.1 uncultured Nitrospinaceae bacterium
AGGTCCCCCCGGTCGCGCTCTGGGGGAGGCCGGGCACGCCCAGGCAGGCGTCGGCCGCGAGGAGCCGGAAGCCCCCCTCCGGAGGGCGCGCCCCGCCCAGGGGGGCCAGGGGGCCCTCGCTCAAGGAGGCGAGGGGGTTGGCCGGCCCCGGAGGAGCCAACCCCAGGCCGTCCACGAAGACGAACAGGACGGACATTCTAGATCACCCGTCCCACGGCCCCCGCGACTTCTCTCAGCTCCTTCACGAGCTGCTTGAACACTCCCGGCTTGAGGGACTGCGCCCCGTCCGACATGGCCCTCGCGGGGTCGGGGTGCATTTCGATCATGAGCCCATCGGCTCCGGCCGCCACCGCCGCCTTGGCCAAGGGGGGGACGAGCCGCCAGGCGCCCGCCGCGTGGCTCGGGTCCACCACCACGGGGAGGTGGGTCAGCTCCTTCAGGACGGGCACCGCGCTGATGTCCAGGGTGTTGCGCGTGGCCGTCTCGAAGGTGCGGATGCCCCGCTCGCAGAGGATGACGTGGGGGTTCCCCTGGCTCAGGACGTACTCGGCCGACATGAGGTATTCCTCGATGGTGGTCGACATCCCGCGCTTGAGGAAGACGGGCTTGTTCTTCCTCCCCACCTTCTTGAGGAGGGAGAAGTTCTGCACGTTGCGGGCCCCGATCTGGAAGACGTCGGCGTAGTCCGCGATGAGGTCGATGTCGGCCGAGTCCATGACCTCGGTCTGGATGGGGAGCCCCGTCCTCTCCCGCGCCTCGGCCAAGAGCTTGAGCCCCTCCTCCTCCATCCCCTGGAAGCTGTAGGGCGAGGTGCGGGGCTTGTAGGCCCCCCCGCGCAGGACGTGGCCGCCGGCGGCCTTGACCGCCTCGGCCGAGGCCAGGATCTGCTCGCGGCTCTCCACCGAGCAGGGACCTCCGATGACGATGATCTGCTGGCCCCCGACCGAGACGCCCCGCCCCATGGGGATGACGCTGCGCTCGGGGCGCCCCTCGAGGCTGGCGAGCTTGAACGGCTTGAGGATGGGGACGACGCTCTCCACGCCGGGCTGGATGATGAGGGCCTCGAGCATCATCTTGCCCCGCTCGTCCCCCACGGCCCCGATCACGGTGCGCATCACCCCCCGGATGATGTGCTCCTTCAGGCCCAGCTCGTTGATGCGGCCCACGACCTGGCCGATCTCCTCCTCGGTGGCGTTCGACTTCATGACGACAATCATCTAATCCCCCTCCTCAGGCGGGCCGGATCGGGAAAACCCCCTCCCCCGCAAAAAAATCGCCACGGGTGTTGCCCCGTGGCGCATCGGAACCGAATCCTGCGGCGGGGCGGCCAAGCTGTCCGCCCCCGGCCGCCTCTGTGTAACGCTACGCGAAGCGGGCGCGCGGGCGGACGGAGGTAAAGCCGAAGAACCCGCCCCTCCTCGCCCGCCGGACCGCACGCATGGCCATCTCCCTTCCCCGACCTTCCGAGCGTCCCAACTCCCCCAAAAACAACGCCGAACTTTAGGCGCGAAAGGCGGCCGGCGTCAAGGGGAGGGCTCAGCCCCCCCCTGCGCCCGGAGACCTCGATGAGCCTGCGCCGCTCCCTGCCCCCGGGCCGGAGGAGAGCGCCCCCCAGGACGATGTGGGCCGCCTCCCGCAATTCGCGCCCCGGCGCGTTGACAGGGCGCCGAGGGGGGGGAGATCATGCCCGCGGTTTCCCCGAGCGGGCCGCGGGCCCGGACGCCGGAGCGCGCCGATGAGCCTTCAGACCGAAGTCCCCCTCCCCTTCGAGCTGAACGAGTCCCAAAAAATGCTGCGCCAGACGGTCCGCCAGCTGGCCGAGCGCCACATCGCGCCCCGGGCGGCCGCGATCGACGAGACTGAGGAGTACCCCGAGGACATCTTCCAGCTCCTCCGGGAGCACCAGCTCCTGGGGATCTTCCTGCCCGAGGAGCACGGGGGCGCGGGCATGGGCTTCCTCGGGGGCGCGATCGCCATCGAGGAGATCGCGCGTTTTTGCTCGAACAGCGCCCTCTTCATCGTCCTCACCATGCTCCCCAGCCGCGCGGTCGAGCTGGCCGGCACCGAGGAGCAGAAGCGCCGCTACCTCCCCCCCCTGGCCTCGGGCGCCATGCGGGCCGCCTTCGCCCTGACCGAGCCTCACGCGGGATCGGACGCGGGGAACATCCGCACCCGCGCCGTCCGCCGCGGGGGGGAGTGGGTCATCGACGGCCAAAAGTGCTTCTGCACCGGGCCCACCGTGGCGGATTTCATCACCCTGGCCGCGAAGACCGAACCCGACGCCGGGACCCGGGGGATCACGTTCTTCCTCGTGCCCACCGACGCCCCCGGCTTCCGGATCGGCCGCCACGAGAGGAAGATGGGGATGCGCGGCATCCCCACCTGCGAGCTCATCCTGGAGAACTGCCGGATCCCCGCCGGGAGCCAGGTCGGGGAGCTCCACCAGGGGTTCCGGACGGCCATGCTCGGCTTCAACCAGATGCGCCCGGCCATCGGGGCGAGAGGCGTGGGGCTCGCCCAAGGGTGCCTCGACTACGCCGCGAACTACGCCAAGGAGCGCGAGGCCTTCGGGCAGCCCATCGCCCAGTTCCAGGCCATCCAGTTCATGCTGGCCGACATGTTCATCGAGGTCGAGGCCGCCCGCCTCCTCGTCTACCGGGCGGCGGCCATGGTGGACGCGGGCGCGTTCGGCAAGGAGAACGTCCGCTTCTTCTCGGCCGCCAAGTGCTTCGCCGCCGACGTGGCCATGAAGGCGGCGATCGACGGCATCCAGGTCCTGGGCGGGGCGGGCTACATGAAGGACCACCCCCTGGAGCGGTTCATGCGGGACGCCAAGCAGCTCCAGATCGTCGAGGGCACCAACCAGATCCAGCGCATCATCATCGCCAAGAACCTTCTCAACCTCTGAAGGAGGGCCGGATGAGCGGCACCATCGAGATCCTCTCGCCCGCCGCCCCCGTGCGCGCGGGCGACCACCCCCTGGCGCCCCGGCCGGCGAGCCTGGCGGGCCTCCGGGTGGGGTTCCTCCACAACAACAAGCCGAACGGGGACGTCCTCCTCGAGCGCGTCGCCGAGCTGCTCGAGGAGCGCGAGGCGGAGATCGCCTGCGTGCGCTGGCGGAAGGACAATCCCGCCCTGCCCGAGGAGCGCCTGGAGGAGTTCATCGCCCGGGTGGACGTGGCCGTGAACGCAATCGGCGACTGAGGAAGCTGCACGTCGTGGAGTATCCACGACTCGGTCGCGCTGGAGAGGGCGGGGGTGCCGACGGCCACCTTCTGCTCGAGCGAGTTCGCCGCCTTGGGCGCGAACGAGCGCGCCGCCCTCGGGATGCCGGGACTCCCCATCCTGGTGGTCCCCCACCCCGTCGGGGGCATCCCGCCCGAGGCGGCCCGCGCCCTGGGGAACGGGGCCATCGAGGAGGTCCGCCGCGTCCTGACGGGCGAGGCCGAGGCGCTCAGGCGCGAGTACCGCGCGCGCCCCTACGCCCCCCCGCGGCGGATCGTCAAGCACAAGGCCATCTTTGCCTGATCGCGCCGGAGCCGAATTGACCGAGGGCCCCACCAGCGAGCGCGTCAAGGTGCGCGACACCCCCGAGGCCATCGCCCGCCTCTTCGAGGCCCGGGGATGGGGGGACGGGCTCCCCGTCGTGCCGCCCACCCCCGAGCGGGTGGCGAGGATGGTCGAAGGGGCGGGCCTCGCGCCCGGCCACGAGCTCGGCCTCATGCCCCCGCGCCAGGGGGTGGCCACCGTCGAGACGCTCGCCGTGAACGCGGTGATGGCGGGGTGCCTGCCCGCCCACATGCCCGTCCTGGTGGCGGCCCTCCGCGCCGCGCTGGAGCCGGCCTTCGCCCTCCACGCCATCCAGGCCACCACCCACCCGGCCGCCCCCCTCATCGTGGTGAACGGCCCCGCCGCCGAGCGGCTCGGAGTGAGCGGCGGCTACGGCTGCTTCGGCCCCGGCCACCGGGCGAACGCCACCATCGGCCGGGCGCTCCGCCTGGCTCTTTTGAACATCGGCGGGGCGAGCCCCGGCGTCCTCGACCGGGCCACCCAGGGCTCCCCCGCCAAGTACACCTTCTGCATCGCCGAGAACGAGGCCGAGAGCCCCTGGGAGCCCCTCCACGTCGAGCGGGGTCTCAAGCCCGGGGAGAGCGCCGTCACCCTCTTCGGGGCCGAGGGCCCCCATAACATCAACGACCACGTGAGCCACACGGCCGAGGGCATCCTCGCCACCGCGGCCGACACCATGGCCGTCATGGGGAGCAACAACTTCTACCTGCGCGGGGAGGTCCTCCTCGCCCTCGGGCCCGAGCACGCCGCCACCCTGGCCGGGGAAGGGATGTCCAAGGCGGACGTCAAGCGGGCCCTCTTCGAGCGGGCCCGAAAGCCCGTGGCGGTCCTCAGGCGCGGGGGGATGTGGGGGATGCGGGACTGGCCCCCCGAGCTCGAAGCCCGCGCCGGGGAGGAGGGCTTTCTCGTCCCCCTCGTGAACCGGCCCGAGGATCTTTTCGTCATCGTGGCCGGAGGGGCGGGCAAGCACTCCTCCTACCTCCCCACCTTCGGGCCCACCCACCCCGTCACCGTCAAGGTGGATCTCCCCGCTTGAGGGAGTTGCGTTGATTCGCCTTCGGGGCGCGTGCTAGATTTTTCCCCCGGCCGCAGCTTCGCCCAAAGAGGCCCGGCCGGAGGGGCTTTTCGCGCCCCAGGGACAAGACAAAGAGGAGGCCCGGTGCCGAAGAAGGCCGTCGTCTCGGAGAAGGCGAAGCCCGTCGGCGAGGCCCTCGTCGTCGTGAAGGGAGGGGGAGACCTCGCCACGGGGATCGCCCACCGGCTCTTCCGCTCGGGCTTCCCGGTCCTCGTGACCGAGGCGGAGCGCCCCACCATGGTGCGGAGGACCGTCTCCTTCGCCGAGTGCATCTACGCGGGCCGGGTGGAGGTGGAGGGCGTCGCGGCCGAGCGGGCCGGGGGGAGCACCCCGGGGGAGAAGCTCGCCCGGGCGCGCGCGCTCCTGGCCGAGGGGGTGGTGCCCGTGGTGGTGGACCCCGCGGCCGAGATCGTCCGCCCCGCCCGCCCGGCCGCCCTGGTGGACGCCATCCTCGCCAAGCGCAACCTCGGCACCCGGATGGACCAGGCCGAGGTGGTCGTGGGCGTGGGGCCGGGCTTCACGGCGGGGGTGGACGTGCACGCCGTGGTGGAGACCGCCCGGGGCCACCACATCGGGCGGGTCATCCTGGAGGGCTCGGCCGAGCCCGACACGGGGGTGCCCGGCCCCATCGGGGGCCACACCACCGAGCGGCTCCTGCGCGCCACCGCGGCGGGGCGCTTCGAGCCCCTCGCCGCCATCGGGGATGTGGTCGAGGCGGGCGAGGTGGTGGCCCGCGTGGGGGGGCGCGAGGTGCGCGCCCAGATCAAGGGCGTCCTCCGGGGGCTCCTGCGCGGGGGGATCGAGGTGACGGAGGGCTTCAAGGTGGGCGACGTGGACCCGCGGGCCCGGCCCGAGCACTGCTTCACCATCTCCGACAAGTCGCGCGCCGTCGGGGGCGGAGTCCTCGAAGCGATCATGATGTTCCTCTTTGGCGTCCAATCCGCCGCGGAGCGCACCCATTGAGAACCGAGGTCCTGACCGAGGTCGTGGAAAACGGCGTCTACCGGGTGGGCCGCAGCGCCATCCCCGTCAACCCGAACGGGGACAACCTCTTCGTCCCGGGCCCCCAGTTCTACCTGCCGGCGGGGGACACCCTGGAGCGCATCGCCTGGGGGGTGGGCCAGAACCTGCCCGTCCTCCTCATCGGGGAAACCGGGGTGGGCAAGACCCTCTCCGTGCGCCACCTCGCCCACGTCACGAACAACGGCTTCCGCCGGGTCAACCTGAACGGCATGACCACCGTGGATGAGTTCGTGGGCAAGCTCATGATCAACGAGCGGGGCACCTATTGGGTGAACGGCATCCTCATCGAGGCGATGGAGGCGGGCGACTGGCTCCTCATCGACGAGATCAACGCCTGCCTGCCCGAGATCGCGTTCTGCCTCCACAGCCTGCTGGACGATGACCGCATGATCGTGCTCTCCGAGTACGACGGCCGGATCGTGCGGCCCCACCCGAACTTCCGCCTCCTCGCGAGCATGAACCCCCACGAGGACCGCCGCTACGGGGGGACCAAGCCCCTGAACGAGGCCCTCCTCGACCGCTTCCCGGTCACCATCCGCATGGAGTACCTCCCCTTCGACGGGGAGGTGGAGGTGGTGACGCGCCAGAGCGGCAACGAGGACCGCGCCCTTGTCGAGCGCATGGTCCGGGTGGCCCACGACGTGCGGGAGGCCATGCGGAACGAAAAAGTCTTCTGCACCTTCAGCACCCGGCGCCTCATCGACTGGGCGCGCATGGCGACCCAGTTCGACCCCCTGGAGGCCGCCGCCTCGACCGTCTCCAGCAAGGTGAACGCCTTCGACGCCAAGGTGATCGAGGACATCTTGGACAACCACTTCTAGCGGCCCCGCCCATGGAACGCCGCCGCACCCGGCTCGAAGTCCTCGCCCAAGTCACCGCGCACGACTACGCGCTCGCGGTGCGCTACGGGAGCGCCGCGCGGAAGGAAGGGGACACCATCCACATCGAGGACCCCGAGCGCACCCTCGCGCGCCTGGGCGGCGGCCTCGAGGACGAGCGCGTCCTCCGCTACCAGAAGGGGATGACCCTCATCGAGGTGGCCCACCGGCTGGAGGGCACCCTCCCCTGGGCCGCCCGGGCCGCCCTGGTCAACCGCGAGCGCCCCGGCCTCTTCCACATCTGGCACGCCCTGGAGGACGCCCGCTGCGAGAACCGCCTGGCCGCCGCGCTCCCCGGGACGCGCAAGAACTTCCGCTCCTTCATCCGCCCCGCCCTGGAGGAGGCCGAGCGAATGCACGCCTCGGGCCAGCTGCCCCTGTTTCTCCAGGTTCAGTGGGGCCTCTACCTGAGCGGGGTGGGACTGCCCCCGGGCCCCTCCTCCCCTCAGGCGGGGGCGCTGCCGACCGCCTGGTTCGACCCGGCGGTGGCGGCCCTCCTCGGGCGGCTCGCGCCCACGATCGGGCGCGCCTGCGGGGCGCCCCACCCCCGCGCCGCCTTCCAGGCGGCGGGGGAGATCTACGAGGCCCTCAAGAACCTCCTCAGCGAGGAGGAGCTCGCCCGCGCCGCCGAGGACCCTCGCCTCTCCGAGATTCCCGAGGAGTTCCTCCAGAAGATCCAGGAGCAGGGAGGGGGGGAGGGGGGGGATGCCGAGGAGGCGCTCGATCTCCTGCGCGCCCGGTCGCGAAGCGAGGAGACCGAGGCCGAGGAGGAGCCCGTCGAGCTCACCCCCGAGGAGCTGGCCGCCCTCGGCCATTGGGCCTCCCCCTGGTTCGAGCTCAAGGGGCACAAGAAGGAGGTGCACCCCACGGCCGTCCTCCCCGACCCGCGGACCATCATCATCCCCCCGGAGGGGAGGGCCGAGGAGTACAAAGCCGTCCTCGAGAACGCGGGCAGCCACATCAAGGTGCTCGCCTGGAAGCTGATGCAGATCATCCAGGAGCGCACCTACACCCGCTACGGCGGGGCCCACCGCTCCGGCAAGATCAACTCGCCCAAGCTCTGGAAGCAGCGCCTGGGCAAGTACCGCCTCTTCCAGCGCCGCGAGAACCCCGAGCGGCTCGACGTGTGCTTCACGCTGCTCGTGGACGAGAGCGGGAGCATGAACCGGGAGTCGAAGTACCTGGCCGCGCGCGAGGCGACCGTCTTCTTCGCCGAGGTGCTCGATCGCCTCTCGGTGCCCTTCGAGGTGATCGGCTACTCGACCGAGAGCTCCGAGGCCGCCATGGCGGCGGCGCTGGGCCACATCCCGGCCTTCAAGTACCGCCACATCCGCCACTCCCCCCTCCAGCACAGGATCTACAAATCCTTCGACGAGGCCTTCCTGCCGGTCAAATGCCGCCTCGTGAACATCTACCCGCGCTTCAACAACTGGGACGAGGAGCACCTCCTATTCGCCTACCGGCGGCTCGTCCAGCGCCCCGAGCGGGAGAAGATCATCATCATCACCTCGGACGGCCAGCCGAACGGGGACGCCTCCCATCTCATCGAGACGGTCGGCCGCCTCCAGAAGCTGGGCGTGCGCGTCGTCGGGGTGGGCGTGGTGGATCCCTTCGTCGAGCAGATTTACCCGAACCACATCGTGGTGCGGCACCTCCCCCAGCTCGCCGAGGAGCTCGTGCGCATCCTCAGGCGGGAGCTCCTGGGGCCCGGCGGGGAGGGGCGGGCCTGGTGAGCTCCCCCCTCGCCCGCGCGACGGGCCTGCGCCGCGGGCAGGCGGTGGCGGCGGTGGGCGGAGGGGGCAAGACGAGCCTGCTCGAGGCCCTGGCGCGGGAGTGCCGCGCGGCGGGCTGGGCGCCCGTCCTCCTGACCACGACCACCAAGATCTTCGCCCCCGAGCCCCAAGAGGAGGCCACGCTCCTCCTCGGCGAGGCCCAAGCCCTCCGCCAGGCGCTCGCCGCCCGCTCGGGGGGCTGGCCGGGCGCCGTGATCCTCGCGCGCTCGCGCGCGGGGGAGGCCCCCGTCCCGGGCGGAGGGGACGCCAGGAGGATGAAGCTCGAGGGCTTCGGGCCCGCCGAGGCGGAGGGTTTCCGCGCGGCCGGGGGCGTCCTCCTCATCGAGGCCGACGGGGCGCGCGGGCTCCCCATCAAGGCGCCCGGCCCCGGGGAGCCCGTCGTCCCCCCGCGGGCGGACATCGTCCTGGGCGTGGTCGGGCTCGACGCCCTGGGCGCCCCCTTGGACGAGGCCCACGCCTTCCGGGCGGACCTTCTCGCGCGGCTCATGAACCTCCCCCTCGGAGCGCGAATCGACCCCGCCGCCGTGGGGCGGCTCGCCGCCCATCCCGAGGGGCTCTTCCGCGGGGCTCCCCGGGGGGCGCGGAAGCTTCTGGTGCTCAACAAGGCCGACGCCCTGGGCCGGGTGGAAAATCTTGAGCAAATCGCTTATACTGTGTGGGAAATCGCGGGTTTTCCGCGGGGTCCTGCGGAGGGCGCGCTGGTGACCTCCTGCGCGCCGGACAAAACCCGAGTCATCCACCAGATTTTGGCCGAGGGGCGAGGCCAAGAGAACCCTCCTCCCTCCGAGGACTGAGAGGACGATGAGCGCAGACGTTTTCAAGGAGATGGCCCAGCTCAAGGCGAAGGGCGAGCGCGGCGCCCTGGCCACTGTCGTGGCGCGCAAGGGCTCGGCACCCATGGGCGGGGACGCCAAGATGCTCATCCGCCAGGACGGGAGCACCTCGGGCACCGTCGGCGGGGGATGCCTCGAGGCCGAGGTCTGGCAGGCCGCCATGAACGTGCTGGAGAGCGGCGCGCCCGAGAAGCTCGCCTTCGACCTGACCGCGCGGGAGGCCGGGGACAGCGGGCACATCTGCGGCGGGGTGGTGGAGATCCTGGTCGAGCCCTTCGACGCCTACGACAAGGAGCTCCTGGCCGAGATCAACGAGATCCGCATCCGGGGAGGCATCGCCGCCCTGGCCACGGTGGTGCAGGCGGACGGGCTGGGCGCGCTTCCCCCGGCCAAGCGCAAGATGCTCCTCCGACGCGACGGAAGCACCCGGGGCGAACTGCCCGAGTACGCCGCCGAGGTCTGGCGCGAGAGCGCCCAGATCATCCGCCACGGCCAGCCCTCCCTCCTCAGCTTCGCGAGCGAGGAGGTGCGCTCCGGCAAGCGGCGGCGCCAGCCGGGCGAGGGGACCGAGATCTTCGTCGAGGCCATCACGAGCCGGCCCCTGGTGTACCTCTTCGGGGGCGGCCACGTCTCCTTCTGCGTGGCCCAGGCGGCCCACCTGGCCGGCTTCCGCATCGCGGTGGTGGAGGACCGCCCCAGCTTCGCCAACAAGGAGCGCTTCCCGATGGCGGAGGCGTTCTACGTGGGCGAGTTCCCGGCGGTTTTCGAAAAGATCCCCGTCGATGAGTCAAACTACCTGGCCATTATCACGCGCGGGCACGCGAACGACGAGGTGGTCCTGGAGTGGGCGCTCAAGACGCCCGCGCGCTACATCGGCATGATCGGCTCGAAGAGCAAAGTGCTCCTCACCTACCGGCACCTCGAGGAGAAAGGCTTCAACCGCGACGATCTCATCCGGCGCGTCCACGCTCCCATCGGGCTCGAAATCGGGGCGGACACCCCGGGCGAGATCGGCGTGGCCGTCGTGGGCGAGTTCATCCGCTTGCGGCGCCTCGGGGAGGAAACCGAGGAGGGGAGCGTGCGCGGCAAACGCGTGCGGCTGAGGAGAAAAACTTAGGTTGAGCCCCTCCCCTTGATGGTCCTCCTCCGGAAGCTCCTCTCCGGCCTCGCCGACTTCCTTCTCCCCCGGATGTGCCCCCTCTGCGGGGCGGGGATGCCCTTGGGGGGCGGGCGGGTCGTCTGCTCCCCCTGCCTGGAGGGGCTCGAGCGCCTCAGGCCGCCCTGGTGCCCCAAGTGCGGAAAGCCCTTCGTCTCCGAGATGACGCTGGCCCATTCGCCGGACCATCTGTGCGCCGAGTGCCGGGAACGGCCTCCTGCCTTCGACCGGGCGCGCGCCCTGGGTCCCTTGGAGGGGCAGCTCCGGGAACTGGTGCATCTGCTCAAATACGAGGGCTACACGAGCATCGCCTCCGAGCTGGGCCCGGAGCTGGGCCGGCTCGCCCGGGAGGAGTTTCCCGACACGACCGGTTCGGAGGGGACGCTCGTCACCTTTGTCCCCATCGATCCGGCGCGGTGGCGGGAGCGGGGGTTCGACCAGGCGGGGATCCTCGCCCGGCACGCGGCCGAGTGGATGGAGCTGCCCTGGGCCAACACCTTGGAGCGGAAAAAGGCCGTCTCCCCCCAGACGGGCCTCCCCGCCGCCCGGCGCAGACGGAACCTCCAGGGCGTCTTCTCTCCCCGGGAGGCGGAACCCGTCCTCGGCCGGCGCGTCCTCTTGGTGGACGATGTCCTCACCACCGGCTCCACGGCCTCGGCCTGCGCCCGGACCCTCAAAGGCGCGGGCGCCGAGGCGGTCGAGGTGGTCACGGTCTGTAACGTGGCCCATCCGGCGGCGGGAGGGCTCTAGCCTCTCCTCCGAGGGGGGCGGGGGAAACCCCCGGAGCGAACAGAGGGGAAAAGATAACCCAATTTTGACAAAAGTAAGAAATAAATTCCATTAAAACTACCAGAATTGAAAATTTTGCTGATTTTGCCAAAGAATTTCTGTTATAGTATCAATTTGATACAAAAGCGGGAGCGATTGGGTCCCGCGGAAAGCCGGGAAGTGACTTCTCCCATGCCCCGGCCGAAGGAAGGATGCGAAATTTACTCGTAGCGCCGGGATTTTCCCCGATCGGGAGGCCCCCCCGGGGGGCCCATTTCTCCACTTGGCGGAAGCCACCTTCATGAAACTTCGGCTGGAAAAACCCTTGCGGGAGGCTATCGGGGGGCGGGTGCGCGAGGTGCGCCTCTTCAACAAACTCGAGCAGACCGAACTCGCCGAGCGCGCGGGGCTCTCCCAGGCGATCATCAGTCAGTACGAAAAGGGGCTAACCGAGGTCAGCCTCTCCTTCATCAAATTCCTGGCCGACAATTTCGGCGTCTCCGGCGACTGGCTCATCTTCGGGACGGGAGGCTCCCCCTACGAGCGCTCCCGGAAGGAGATCGAGGTCCACCTCTCCGAGAGCATCGGAGCACAGCCGGCCAGGAGGAGGAGAAAGGGCGGGTTCTACGGAATCCCCCTGGTCGACCCCCGGGCGGCGGCGAGCCCGGGCAAGGTGCACGCCGACCGGGTCTCGGAGTGGGAGATCATCCGCCTCCGGGAGATTACGGGCCGCGCCAACCTCGTGGCCCTGGACATCAAGGCCGACTGGGTGAAGAACATGACCCCCCCCTTCCGGCCGGGGAGCCGGGCCGTCATCGACCGCGACGACAAGAAGGTGGTCCCGGAGGCCTACTACGCCGTCAACACGGCCGCGCGGAGGAGGAGCCCGCGCGAGGCGAGCGTCAACGCCATCCGGAAGCTGAGCCAGAGCGGCCAGCGGCTGTGGTTCGTGGAGGACCGCCCCGAGCGGGAATTCGAATACGTCGACCTCAAGCCCGGCGACCGCCTCGACGACATCATCATCGGCCGCGTCATCTGGGTCTGGCAGAAGCTGGCGTAGGGCATCCTTCAACCCATCCGCAGGGGCGACCGGCCGGTCGTCCCTACTTTTTTCTCCCACCCAGGCGGCCGCATCCTCAGGTCGTTCTCATCGGTCCTCCAGCAATTCCTCGACGGTCAGG
>CAYMWZ010000075.1:0-12234 GCA_964394385.1 uncultured Nitrospinaceae bacterium
ACCCCACCCCGGCGAGCGCCTCTCGCGCCGCTGCGGCGGCCTCCCCCCGGCCCGCCCCCCGGGCGCGAGGGCCGTAGGCCACGTTGGCGAGCACATCCCCCCGGAAGAGGAAGGGATCCTGGGCGAGCAGCGTCACCCGCCGCCGGTGGGCGAGCCCCGCCCGCCCGTAGGGGACGGCCTCCCCCCCGCAGCGCACCCTCCCCCGCGCGGGGGGGAGGAGGCCCGCCATCACCCGCATGAGGGTGGTCTTCCCCGCTCCGTTGGGGCCCGAGAGGAGGGTCACCGCGCCGGCCGGGATCTCGAGGGCCTCGACGTCCAGGACGAGCGCCTCGCCGAACCTCACCTGGACCTCCTCGAGGGAGAAGGCGGCCGCCATCAGGACCTCTGGAGCCAGCGCGAGAGGAGGTTCGTCGCGAAGATGACCGCTATGAGGACCGCCCCCAGGGCGATGCCGAAGCCGAACTCCCCCCGCGTGCTCTCGAGCGCGATGGCGGTGGTCAGGGTGCGGGTGTAGCCCTCGATGTTGCCGCCGAGCATCATGGCGATCCCCACCTCGGAGGCCACCCGGCCGAAGGCGGCCAGCACGGCGGCCACCATCCCGAAGCGGGCCTCCCGCACCACCGTCCAGGCGGCCCGCGCGGGGGAGGCCCCGAGCGTCCAGGCCGTCTCCCGGGCGCGGGCGTCCACCGAGGCCACCGCCGTCATCCCGAACACCGCCACGATGGGGAGCGCCAGGACCACCAGCCCGGCCACGATGGCCGAGGGGGTGAAGAGGAGGTCCGCGAAGCCGAGGGGGCCCCGCCGCGAGAGGAACCCGTAGAGGAGGAGCCCGATCACCACGGTGGGCAGGCCGAGGAGGGTCTGGAGGACCGCGATGGCGAGCCCCCGCCCCCGGAAGCGCGCGACGGCCAGGGCGTAGCCCGCCGGAAGCCCGGCGAGGGCGGCGATCAGGATGGCGGCGAAGGATACCTGGAGGGTGACCCCCGCGGCGCGCATGACGGCGGGGTCGGCCCGGAGCGCCCGGAGGAGGCCCTCCCGGAAGCCCTCGAAGAGAAACTCCACGGCCCCCCCTAGTTCCCCGGCGCGCGCCCCGCCGAGGGGTGGAAGAGCTGCCGGCCGTTCATCCGGAAGGCCCCGATCCGGCGCTGGCCCTCGGGGGAGACGAGGAACTCGACGTACTTCGCCGCGAGCTCATGGTTCACCCCCGGGTGGCGCGCCGGGTTCACGGCGATGACGCCGTAGGGGTTGAAGAGCCGCTCGTCGCCCTCGGCGAGGAGGGCGAGGGAGATCTTCTCCTTCGCCGCGAAGGCGGCGAACGTCCCCCGGTCCGAGAGGGTGTAGGCGCGCTTCTCCTCGGCCGCGATCAGGGTCTTCCCCATGCCCTGGCCGAGGAGGCGGAACCACGGGCCCCGGGGGACGAGGCCCGCCGCCCGCCAGAGCGCCTCCTCCTTCTTGTGGGTGCCGGAGTCGTCCCCCCGGCTGAACCAGAGCGCCCCCCGCCCGGCGATCCGGCGCAGGGCCCCGGCGGCGTCGCGCATCCCGCGAACCCCGGCCGGGTCCTCCGGCGGGCCCGCGATCACGAAGTCGTTGTACATGACCTCCCGGCGTCCCACGCCGTGGCCCTCGGCCACGAACCGCTCCTCCGCCTCCCGGGCGTGGACGAGGACGACGTCCACGTCCCCGTTCTGGCCGAGGCGCAGGGCCTTGCCCGTCCCCACGGCGATGACGTGGACCTCGACGCCGTGCTTTTCCTCGAAGGGGGGGTGGAGCCAGGCGAGGAGGCCCGAGTTGGCCGTGCTGGTCGTGGTGGCGAGCTTCAGGCGCCCGGGGGCGGCGCCCGCCGGGCCGGGGAGGAGACCGCCTAGGAGAAAAAGCGCGGCCACGGCCGCCCGGAGGATCATCTGGTTCCCTCCTCTTTTGCGCGCCTAAAACTCCGCCTGGACGGCGCCCGACTCGCGGGGGTCGTAGCCCGCCATCGCCCCCGCCCGCCGCCGGAAGGCGGGGGAGCGGAGAGCCTTGAGGAGGGCCGCCGCCCCGGGCCTCCCGGCCGCCTCGCGCGGCACGATGAGGTCGAAGCGCTCCTCGCAGAGGGGGATGAACTCCGCCCCCGTCATCCGGGCGGCCGACTCGCAGGCGAGCCCCGCGTCCGCCTCCCCGCGCAGTACCCTGACGGCCACCTCGACGTGGGTCGCGACCTCCTCGCGGTAGCCCGCGATCCTCTCCGGGTCGAGGCCCGCGCGGGCGAGCTCGGCGTCCAGGAGGAGGCGCGTCCCCGCCCCCGGCTGGCGGTTCACGATGCGCACCCCCTCCCGCCCCAGGTCGGCCACCGAGCGGAGGTTGAGGGGGTTCCCCGGCGCCGCGAGGAGGCCCTGCCTGCGGTGGGCCACCGTGACGACCGCGCCGTGCAGGCCGGGCGCCAGGCGGGGGAGGAAGGGGAGGTTGAACTCGCCCCCCTCGGCCAGATGGCAGCAGGCGAGATCCGCGAGCCCCCCCGCCGCCGCGCGCACCCCCTCGGCGCTCCCCACCTCGGCGAAGGCGAGGAGGCCCACCTCCGGCCGGCGGTTCAGGTCGCGGAGCACCTCGCGCAGGAGCGGATCGTCGCTCCCCGCCAGGACGGCCGCGGGGGGTCTCCCGGCCACGGCCTCCCGGGCCCGCCCCTCCATCCACTCATCCAGGGCCGCCTTCGGGAAGAGCCACTTGCCCGTCAAGCGCACGGCGGGGACCCGCCCCGCGCGAGCGAGCGCATAGACCTTCTTCTCGTTCAGGCCGAGGTAGGCGGCGACCTCCCGCGTCGAGAGCATCTGGCCGGGCATGGGGCCTCCAAGGAAAGAGAAAGAAGAAAAAATTACCAAAAATAACAAAAAATGACAATACGAGGAAAAACCTGCTCTGGAGGGGCTTTTTGACGGGGGGAGGGTTGTTTTACGGCACTTCGATCAGGGAGGCGACGCTGAAGACGACCTGGAAGGGCACGCAGAAGATGACGACGCTCCGGTGGGCGGCGAGGTCCACCCCCGGGGGGATGGGGTAGTTCTGGTCCCCGATGTTCCCCTTGAGGCGGCCCAGGTCGGCGAAGCCCCCCTCCTTCACGTCGGCCCGCCTCTGGGGGTCGGGGTGGCGGGCGAGGAGGACGTGGAGGGCGGGGCCGTTCGTGACCTCCAGGTTCTCAAGGCGCAGCAGGCGGGAGCCGTCGGGCAGGCGGTAGATGATCGCCTTCCCGCTCCCCTTGTGGAGGGCGTCCCCGTCCCGGAACGCGCCCACCTTGAACCGCTGCGGGCGCCCGACCCCGGGCGGGGCCTGCTCGCGCATCTCGAGCTTCATCTTGGCCAGGCCGGCCATCACCCCCTCGGCCTCGGCCCGGTCCATGCCGGGCGGGAGGAGGGCGCCCTCCGTCATGGGGAAGCTCTCGCGGACGGTCTTGCTGATGAAGAGGGGCGAGAGGAGCCACCAGGCCACCCCGACCGCGAGGAAGAGGAGAACCCCGCCGATGGCCATGAGGACGGGCCTGCGCGAGATCATGGGCCCTCCTTCGCAACGAGGCGCGGGGCACCGGGGGAGTATTCTACGCCCTCCCGCGTCGCCGCGGCGAGACGCAAGGGGCGTCCCACGGGACGCCCCTACCTTCCCTCCCGCTCGCGCTTCAAGTCCCGCACCCTCGGCCGTTCGTCGGGGGCGAAGGCGGCGGGGGCCTGCCCGGGGAGCGCCAGGCCGCACTCCCCGGCGAGGACCCGGAGGAGGCGGGCGAGGTCCTCCCGCATGTCGGGGGTCGAGGTGATCCGGCCCAGGGCGACAGGCTCCGGCTCCGGCCTCAGGCAGGGGTCGAGCGTCTGGTAGTAGCCCAGCCCCTCGTGGCCCTCCAGGACGCCCTGGAGGTGGTTCTGGAGGGAGGCGGGGACCTCCACCCACCAGATGAGGCTTCCCTCAAAAAGCTCGGGGTTCGGCCGGGGAGGGTCCAACGCGGCGGGGCCTATCCGCCCGTCCGGATGCGGCTCACGGCCCGGCGGACGATCTCGGGCATCTCTTTGACGAAGGCCGAGCGGGGCATCACCTTGTCGAAGCCGGCGCGCTCGGCGCCCTTGAGCATCTCGGGCTGGGTGTGGGCCCCCCAGGCCATGGCGTAGGCTCCCTTGTTCTTGGGGCTGGCGCGGAGCTTCTTCACCAGCTCGTTCGCCGCCTCGCCCCCCAGCTTGGGGTGGTGGAGGTCCGCCAGGAAGAGGACCGCCTGGAAGCTCTGGAGGGCCGCCTCGAACGCCTCGGGGGTGTTGATGAACTCGAAGACCGCCCCCGGGGAGGCGCCCGCCTCGCGGATCTTGGCGGAGAAGAAAAGATCCGAGCAGGCGACGAAGATGCGCCGGGCTTCCTCGGCCATCCTCAGAACTCCCGGAACTCGGTCTTCCTCGGCCCGACGAAGCCGGGGAGATAGTCCATCCGGCCGGGCGCGAAGATCTCCAGGTAGACCGCCCCATCGGGCCCCACGCCCAGCCCCCCGTGGTAGGCGTTCGCGGGGATGAAGGCCAGGTCCCCCGGCTCCATCCACCGCTCCTCCTCCCCGACGCGCAGGCGCAGCCTCCCCTCGAGCATGACGATGGCCTGCTCCTCGGAGTGGCGGTGGAGGCTCCCGTCGTAGCGGGCATCCGGCTTCACCTCGCAGCGGGTGACCGTCATCCCCTCGGTCGAGGCCACCCGCCGCCAGGTGCCCTTGCGGGCGCTCTCCCACTGGGAGAAGTCGGGCCACTTGTGAAAGCCCACGGCTAGGCGCTCTGCTCCTCGGCCACCATCCGGGCGCCCAGGAGCTCGATCAGGGGGTGGATGCTCTCCAGGGTGTCCACCTTGTAGAGGAGGCGCTCGGCGCGGGCGATCTGCTCCTCCTCGTAGAGGAGGCCGCAGCACTCCTGGAACTTCTCGTACAGCTCCTCGCGGTCCATGGGCCGCTGCGGGGCGCCGCGCGAGAGCTCGGAGGTCTTCTCGTGGAGGGTGCCGTCCTCCATCTCGACGGCGACCTTCCCCCGGATGAGGGCGTAGCCCATCCGCTCGACCTCCTCGTCCAGGTAGGGCTCGATCTTCTTCATCGCCTCGCGCACGTCGGGGCGGTGGACCACCTCGTCCTTGTACTGGGCGATGCCCGCCTTGCGCTCCAGGAGGATGATGCCCAGGCCGAACTGGAGGGAGAACTTGGCCTCGAGCGCGTTCTGGGGGTCGGCGTAGCGCAGGGGCTCGAGCACCCGCGAGGTGGTGCCGAAGCGCACGCGCCTGACCTGCTCGGGCTTGATGTCCCGCTCGACGACGAGGTCGCGCAGGGCGTCCATGGCCGGGTGCGCGAGGGAGCCGCAGGGGTAGGGCTTGATGGAGACGCCGGGGTCCACGGCCGACCAGGGGCTGCCGAGCTTGCCGAGAAGGTGGTCCGGGTCGCAGCCGCCCCCCATGATCTGGAAGAAGCCCCAGCGGCCGTCGAAGATGGCGGGGTCGGCCGTGAAGCCCGCCCCCGCCAGCCGCGCGGCGACGACGCCGTTCTCGGCCGCCCGGCCGCAGTGGTAGGGCTTCGTCATGGTGCCGAAGTTGGCCCGCAGGCCCGCGCTCTCCGAGCAGGCGATCCCGAAGCACATGCGGATCTCGCGCTCATCCAGGCCCAGGAGCTTGGCCGAGGCCGCCGCGGCGCCGACCGCGCCGATGGTCCCCGTCGAGTGGAAGCCCTTGACGTAGTGGTCGGGCTTGATGGCCTCGGCCACCTTGCACTCGACCTCGAAGCCCACCGCGAAGGCGGTCAGGAGCTCCTGGCCCGTCGAGCCCATGGCCTCGGCCATGGCGAGGGAGGCCGCGAGGACGGGGGAGGTGGGGTGGGTCAGGAGCCCGTAGACGCGGTCGGGGTAGCTGCTGAGCTGGGTGTCGTCGTAGTCCATGGCGTGGGCCGCCACCCCGTTGGCGAGGGCGGCCAGGTTCGCCGGCACCGTCATCTCGGTCCCCAGCACCCGCGCCTCGGGGTCGCCCCCGACCTCGCGCAGGTAGTTCTGGATGATCTTCCCGCTCTCCTCGGTCGAGCCGGCCACCATCAGCCCCGTGCCGTCCACGAAGCAGCGGCGCGAGATGGTCCGCACGTCCTCGGGGATGGCCTCGTAGTCCGTCTCCAGGACGAACTGGACGATGGCGTCCGTCAATGCGCTTTCTCGTTCCATGACCTCACCTTTCTGGGGTTCGACTTCCCGAAAAAAGCCCCGCGCCGGCCTAGGGCGCTCGGGGGGCCGGCGCCGACGGGGGCCGATGGCAAAAATAGGCCGAAAGAGAAGGAAAAGTCTGGGGATTCCGGCAAATCCCCCTGAGCGCGAGGATCAGGAGGCCCGCCAGGGCCAGAGCGCCCAGGAGCCAGAGCAGTCCGCGGAGCATCCCCTTCCTCGGGCGGCGGGGGCCACCCATCCGCCCGGGCCGAATCGGCCTCACCGCGCCGTTTTCCAAACAAAAACGGGCCGGCCGGCCCTCCCCCAGAAACTAACAAAAAGCGCCCCCCGCGGCAAGGAAAAAGACCGCCCCGGCACTTGCCTGGAGGCAGAAGTCGTGGAAGGATAGGGGGTCGCTCCGCCCGAGGCGGAGCGGCATTCGGGAGCGAAGACCCCAGGCGGGAGCGGGCCTTCGCTCGGGATCTCGCTTTTTTTATTTGACCCAGCTTGTGAAATTTTGCTCAAATGGCTTCCCTGCCCGAGCGGGCCGAGAGGAACCCTCCGGACCCCGAGGAGAGCGTTGGAGAGACGAAGAGTGAAAACGCCCCAAGAAGTGATCGCCGGGGACATCCTCCCCGCCCAGGAAGCCATCGCCCTGCTGGACCAGGCCGACCTCGGGCCGACGATCGAGGTCCCCCCCGTTCCCCCCAAGTCGGCGCCCGAGGAGATCCCCGAGGAGGAGCGCAGGTTCCTCCAGGCGGAGATCCGCCGCCTGAAGAAGGAGCGCAACGCCCTCATCCTCGCCCACAACTACGTGGTACCCGACGTCCAGGACATGGCCGACCGCGTGGGCGACTCGCTCTTTCTCGCCCAGGAGGGCGCCAAGTCGGACGCCGACGTCCTGGTCGAGCCGGCGGTCCTGTTCATGAACCAGATCCTCGCCGCCCTCAAGAAGCCCCACCAGACCGTCCTCGCCCCCGACCTGGGCGCGCTCTGCTCCCTCGCCGCCCACGCCGACGTGGAGAAAGTCCGCGCCTGGAGGCAGGACCACCCCGAGGGCATCGTCATCAGCTACGTGAACACCTACATCGAGGTGAAGGCCGAGAGCCACTACTGCTGCGCCTCGGCCAACGCGGGCAAGGTCATCCTCCACGTGCTGGGGAACTCCCGCCCCGAGCAGCCGATCCTGTTCCTGCCCGACGTCTTCCTCGGCTTCTACGCCGCCAAGCTCCTCGAGCGGCGGGGCCACTCCCTCGACCGGCTGTGGCTCATGATGGGCGCCTGCCACGTGCACGAGCGCATCCGCCCCCACCACGTCGAGGAGCAGCGGCGGCTCCACCCCGCCGCCATGACGGTGGTCCACCCCGAGTGCGGCTGCACGAGCGCCTGCATGCGCCAGGTGAGCGACGGCCTCGTGCCCGAGGACATGCTCCAGTTCCGCTCCACCCAGGGGATGGTGAGGCTCATGCGGGAGGTGCCGCAGGAGGAGGTCATCGTGGCGACCGAGGTGGGCAACCTCCACCCGATGTCGAAGGCGGTGCCCGGCAAGCGGCTCTTCCCGGCGAGCCGGGAGGCGGTGTGCGGCTTCATGAAGCAGAACACCCTGGAGAACCTCTACCTCTCGCTTCGTGACATGACCCACGAGATCACGGTGGAGCCCGGGCTGGCCGCGCGCGCCCGCCTCCCCATCGAGCGGATGCTCGCGATCATCTGATGGACCTGCGCGCCCGGATACGCGACTGGCTCACCGAGGACCTGGGCGGCGCCCCCTTCCACTTCGAGACCGCCCGGGACCGCTGGTGCGAGGCGCACGTCCGGGCCAAGTCCGAGGCCGTCCTGGCGGGGAGGCCCTTCCTCGCGGCCATCTTCGAGGAGGCCCAGGCCCTCCTGGCCCTCGACCGGGGGAGGCCCCCCGAGGTCGAGTGGGAGGCCGAGGAGGGCGCCCGCGTCCCCGCCGGCGCCCGTGTTGCCCGCGTCCGGGGCTACGCCCAGACCCTCCTCAAGGCCGAGCGCACGGCGCTCAACTTCCTCTCCCACGTCTCCGAGATCGCCACCCACACGGCCGCCCTCCTCGAGCGCCTGGGCGACCTCCCGCCCTCCTTCCGCGGGCTCGTCGACACCCGCAAGAACCGGCCGGGCCTGCGCTACTTCGAGAAGTACGCCGTGCGGGTCGGCGGGGCGCGGAACCACCGCCTGGGCTTTTTCGACGGGGACCTCATCAAGGACAACGACATCGCGGCGGCGGGCTCGATCCGCCAGGCGATCGACCGCGTCTGGGGCGTCCGCTACATGACCGATGTCCAGATCGAGGTCCAGAGCCTCGCCCAGCTCGATGATGTGCTGGACGACGGCCGGGTGCACATGATCCTGCTCGACAACATGGACCTCCCCGCCCTCAGGGCCGCCGTCGCCCGCGCCCGCGAGCGCGGGACGGCCTCCCGGACGGGGAAGCCCTACTCCCTCGAGGCCTCGGGGATCGGGGGGGCCGACCTCGGCGCGATCGCCCGGGCCGGGGTGGACTACATCTCGACCAGCCGCCTCGTCCGCGCGGCGCCTCCGCTCGACTTCAGCATGAAGATCGTGAAGGCGGGGTAGGGAGAGGACCGCCCGCATCGGGGGAGGGCCCGCGGTGCGAAGCATCCCGCCCTTTTGGCTCGCCGCCGCGGCCGGGGCCTGGCTCCTGGCCGCGGGCGCCCCCGCCGGGGAGTGGGTGGAGTACCACCGCGAGGGCGCCGAAACGAGGGAGTTCCGCATCCTCTCGCGCGGGCCAGAGGAGAGGCTCGAGGTCCTCGCCCGCTTCTCCTGCCTGGCCGACAAGAAAGAGAGCGAGGGCTGCGTCTTCACCCTGGACGTCTTCCGGAGGCTCTCCCTCATCTACATGCCGCACCGGGTGGTCCCCCCGAAGGCTGCGGCCCCGGCCGCGGAGGGGCCCGCCCGCCTCATGCAGCGGATCAGCCGCTACACCTTCGACTGCCGGGAAAAGCAGTACCTCCCCCTCTCCACCGTGTGGTACGGCGCCGACGGGAATCCGATGACGCAGATCGACTACGACCGGCCCTGGACCCCCATCGAGCGCCTCGCCGACCTGGCGGAGAGGGTGTGCCGGTAGGGGGAAGCCTCTCTCGACCTCCCGTCCCGATTTAATGAGAATATCCCTCATGCCCCTCCTCCCCGCCCTCCTCATCCTCCTCCTCGCCCCGGGCGCCCCCGCCCAGGGGCCCGTCGAGTGGCGGGAGCTCCGGCGCGGCCCGGTCCGCACCTGGGAGTACCGAATCTACGCCCGCAGGCCCGGCGGGCGCGTCGAGGTCATCGAGCGCGTCCACTGCCGGCCCGATCTCAGGGACACCGCGGGGTGCGTCGAGGCGATGGGGGTGGCCCGGCTGAGCGACCTCAAGTACAAGAAGGAATCCATCACCTTCGACGCGGGCCCGCCCGGGGGCCGCGGCCCCCTCTGGGAGATCAACGGCTACGTCCTCGACTGCGCGGCCCGCGCCCACCGGCACGTCTTTCGGGAGTACTACGGCGAGCGGGATGAGCTCCTGACCCGCGCCGACTTCCGCGACGGCGCCTTTCAGCCCTGGGAGGGGCTCACCGAAGAAATCGGCGGGCGGGTGTGCGGGTAGGGGGGTTTTCACCCTCTCCGCTTGGGAGGGGGTTTTGTCTTGTCACTCTGAGCGTAGCGAAGAGTCTGCTTCTTCTTATCCCAACTTCTTATCCCAACAGCAGATTCTTCGCGCCTCTGGCGCTCAGAATGACACCTTGGCTCTGCTGCCACTCCCTGCTTTTTCGGCTATCATAGATAGGGCTGTGATTTCTCGAGAGGAAGGAGGCCGGACATGAAGCTTCAGGTGGTGGTTCACGAGGCCGAGGAGGGCGGCTACTGGGCCGAGGTCCCCGCCATCCCGGGCTGCGCGACCCAGGGCGAGACCTTCGAGGAGCTGCTCCAGAACCTCTACGAGGCGGTGGAGGGGTGCCTCTCCGTGCCCGTGCAAGATGTGAAGGTGACCGAAAAAGACCGGGTGCTGGAGATCGCTGTGTGAAGGCTGTGTCTGGCAGGGAATTCGCCAGACTTTTAGAACAGCACGGCTGGACGTTCCTGCGCGTACGAGGCAGCCATCACGTCTACAGCAAGCCAGGCAGCATCGTGCGCATCTCCGTTCCTATCCACGGAAACAGAGACCTTAAGATCGGCCTCCTGACACATCTCTTGAAAATGGCCGAGTTGTCTGAAAAAGATCTGTGACAACATTCCTGAAGCGCTCCCAGGCAGCGGAAGCCATCCCGTCAGGTTTCTTGGATTCACCATCCGTCACCGGCGCCCCCCCTCACCCCCCGTACACGCTGCTCACTTTCAGCCCCGTCCGCTCGCGGATGATGCGCCCGGCCTCTTGGGCCTCGTCCTCGGCGATGACCTTGAGCCTGTGGAGCCGGGCGGGGGCCTGTGAATAATCGTAGCGGCCGCGGGTCTCCAGGAACCACTCGGAGGGGTAGGCCCGGCGGGGGGTGTTGAGCTGCACCTCGTCGGGCCGGATGCGGAGGAGGAGGTCGCAGAGCTTCTCGGCCATGCCGCGGTTCGCGGGCAAGAACATGACCTGGCTGTCGAGGTGGCCCCGGTACGCCCGGCGGAAGCGGGCGGCCGCCTCGACGATCCCGGCCAAGGTGACGCCGGGGACGGGGCGGTTGACACGCCGGAAGGTCTCCTCGTCCGCGGCGTCGAGCTTGACCGAGACGCGGTCGGCCAGGGAGAGGGCATCCGCCACGTCGGGGTCGTCCAGGAGGGTGCCGTTGGTCAGGACGTGGGTCGTGATGCCCGTCATGGCCCCGACCTCGCGGATGGCCTCGCCGAGGTTCGTCGCAAGCGTCGGCTCCCCGCTCCCGCTGAAGGTGATGATGTCCGAGCCCCGCCAGGGGGAGGCCGCGAGGTCGGCCATCACGCGCGCGGTCGGGACGAAGAGCCGACGCCCGCCCGTCACCACCTGGATGTCCCCGAGCTGGCAGTAGACGCAGTTGAAGGAGCAGACGCTCGTCCGGAGGATGAGGTCCACCCCGAGGGAGCGGCCGAAGCGCCAGGAGTCCACGGGCCCGTAGATGGTGGACGCCCCCCCGGCGGCCGCGAGGGGGGGGATCGCCTGCGCCTCCTGGCCTCTCATCCGGCCTCCCCGTAACGCCCCGAAAGAGGGCGAGCGCGGCCGATTATACACCCTCCCCGCCGGGGTCCCCGGGGCGGAATTCCCTCCGGGCGCCGATCAGTTAAAATAAGGGGAGAGCGGTACCCCCCCCGAGGAAGGAGGCGCGCACCATGCGCCCTGACGCCAGAGAGCCGAGGCCGGGCGCCCTCATCGCCCTCGCCCTGGCCGGCGGGCTCCTCGCCGGCTGCGCGGGGGTGGGGGACGGGAGCCCCCTCAGCGCGCGCGACCGGAAGCTCATGGAGGAGGCCGCCCAGAGCGCCCTCGAGCGGAACAAGCTGGGCCAGAGCGCCAACTGGCAGAACCCCGAGAGCGGCAACCTGGGCACCGTCACCCCGCTCCGCACCTTCTACGCGCTCTCGGGGCAGCCCTGCCGCGAGTACCAGCAGACCCTCACCATCAGCGGCCGGACCGAGTTCGCCTACGACGCCGCCTGCCGGGAGACCGACGGCGCCTGGGCGAGCGTGAGCTACCCCGGCCGGGCCGGGAGCCGCTTCTACGAGACCTCCTACGGCCGCCCCCCCTACCGCCACGGCTACCCCTACGACTACGGCTACCCCCACGGCGGCTTCGGGTTCTCCCTCGGCTACGGCCGCTCCTGGCACGGGCGCTAGGGGGGCCCTCAAGAGGCGGCGCCCCTCAGGCCCCCCCGCCCCGTCCAGCGGAAGAACCAGACGAAGAGGATGGCGCCTGCGGCGATCTGGCTCCCCGCGATGGCGCCCCACACCCCCGCCCCCTCGAGGCCCAGGGTGATGGCGGCGAGGTAGGCCGCGGGGATCTGGGCCCCCCAACGCACGACGCCCTCGACCACCATGGGGGGCTTGGTGTTCGCCGCGCCCTGGAACGCCCCCGCCACCACCCGGCGCGCCGACTCGAAGAGGAGCCCCGCGCTCAGGATC
>CAYMWZ010000076.1:0-12227 GCA_964394385.1 uncultured Nitrospinaceae bacterium
GGGCATCAAGGTCGGCACGGCTATTGGCCTTTTGGTGAAACTGGAAAAATCTAGCAGGAAAAAAACATTTTGCTTTCGCCCATTTTGGGGCGAGACAAAGCGAGCTGATCTTCTCGAATCCCTTGAGGCGAGAAACTTCGAGAAACAGTACGAAACCGTCCGTCCTGAGAAAAGCAACAAATACTCCTTCCGGCCTTCCAAAGTAACGGCAAGGTATCTCGAGTGGCCGAAGCTTACCGAGCTTTGCGCCGAGCTTCCAATTACTGGTTTTAAAGAGAATCGTGGTTTTTCCTTG
This sequence comes from uncultured Nitrospinaceae bacterium, assembly GCA_964394385.1. Taxonomy (GTDB): domain Bacteria; phylum UBA8248; class UBA8248; order UBA8248; family UBA8248; genus CAYMWZ01. Next base: position 296 of record CAYMWZ010000076.1, read on the forward strand.
ATTGATTCGACAAGAAAAAATTTAGAAGAACGGATGAAAAAATATTTCGATCTGGGTGTGGACTGGGAAACGCTGGAAAGTTTGAAAACTGGCCTCACAGAAGATGCCGCACGTTTTAATGCACGAAAGGCGAGGAAAAATGTGCTTAAGGCTGAATCATTTCAAGATGCGCGGCTGCTCCGGTATGTTCTCCGGCCCTTCGAAGTGCGTTGGTGTTACTATTGTCCTGTTCGTCCTCTTTGGAATAGGCCTAGACCTTCCCTTTTTCAGCATCTATATTCAGGAAATGCTTGCGTTGTCAGTCGCCCCTCCGGAGTGGCCTCGCCTGAAGGGGTACCGTTTCACTTCCATTCTTGCCTTGGTGATTTCGATTATATGCGTGGACATTCGTACCACTTCCCTCTTTCTATACGGGTGCGCTTAGGTAATCAGAAGGAAGTTAAGCCAACCCTGCCTGGGGCCTCCAGAAAAGCAGAGGAAAATGAGACTGTCGCGAATATTGCAAAGCCAGTTCGTTCCTATTTGGGAAAACTAGGCATCAAAGATCCCGAAGCGGATGCCGAAACTATATCTCTCATTTGGCTCCATGCCCTTTCCATCGGTTACTCGCCCCTCTACCTCGGCGAGAACGCGGACGGCATCCGGGACGATTGGCCTCGGGTTCCTCTGCCGAGTTCCAAGGAGACGCTTCTTGCCTCCGCTGACCTAGGAAGCAGGTGGCGGCTCTTCTGAATACAGAGCAGCGGGTAAAGGGACTCACCGCGCGAGAGGAAATCAAGGCTGTTGCGATTCTTTCTAAAGAAGGCGGAGGCCTCCTCCAGTCTGGCACGGCGGATTTGGAGGTCACAGCGGGCTGGGGCCACGCGGGGAAGGGCGGGGTGACCATGCCGGGAAAGGGTAAGTACATAGAACGCCCCTATGAGCCTGCCGAGCGGGAGGCCATTGTGAAGGGTGCGAAGGCCCTTGGGATTTCGGCGGCGGAGGCGTTCAAGCGCCTGGGCGAGACCACGCTGGATGTGTACCTGAACGGGAAAGCCTACTGGAAGAACGTGCCGGTGAAGGTGTGGGACTACTACATCGGGGGCTATCAGGTCATCAAGAAGTGGCTGAGCTACCGCGAAAAGAACCTGCTCGGGCGGGCGGTGACGAGCGAAGAGGCACGGTATGTGACGGAGATGGCGAGGCGGATCGCGGCGCTCGTGCTTCTTGGACCGGCTTTGGATGAGAATTATGCGAAGGTCAAGGATTCCGCCTTCGATTGGCAGAGCTTGGCGTAAGTGTCTTCACCAGCAGATTCTTCCCTCCGCTCCGCTCCGTTCAGAATGTCCCCCTCGCCCCAGCCCTTTGGTAAGGGGCCACCCCCTCTCGCCCCCCCTTGGGCAAGGGGGGGATGGGGGGTCACGCCGAGCGGACGAGCCTGCGCTTGAGGGCCTTGATGCGCCGGCGGGTGCGCTTGAGTTGGAGGGCGTCCTTGGCCTCCCGGTGCTGGGCGCGGGCGTTTTTCAAGGCCCGGATCTTCTGCCGGAGGGCGGAGCGGTCCACGCCCGAGGCGCGCTTGGGCTCCTGGAGGGGGATCCCGTTGATCTCCTTCAAGGCGCGGATGAGCTGGGGCTTGTCCATCCCGTGGACGCCCTCGATGCGCCCCTTGTACTGGAGGGCCGCCTCCTTGAGCTTGGGGACGTTCATCTTGTCGATCTCGCGGGCGGTGAGCTTGGGGCCCTCCTCGGGGTCCCCGGAAATCGGAGATTTCCCGGGGCTCCCCTCCTCCCCGTTCCCGCTCTCGGGCGCCCCGGTCTTTTCTTCTTCGGCCATCTCGGCCTCCTCGTGGTGGGGATCGGCTTGTGAGGGGGAGAAAGTTAGCAGATGGGCGGCGGGGAGATCAACGGGAGGGGATGGCGGAGGGTGGCCCAATCCGAAACGGGTGCACCCCTGTCGTGCCGTGCGATGTAGGGGCGGGTTTCAAACCCGCCCCTACGGAGGCCGGCCCTAGATGTAGTCCCCGCGGCGGAACCGGGCCGACTCGGCCGTGGCGAGGGTGGCCATCTCCTCCAGGAGGCTCCGGCCCGGGTCCCCGTGGGGGAGGCGGGGGAGCTCCTCCAGCACCCTGTCGCGGTGGAGCTCGAGGTCGCGGATCAGGGGGGCGATGTCCTTGAGGGAGGCCTTGGGGTTGCCCAGCTGGGTGCGGAGCGACTCGACCAGGGCGAAGAAGCGCTCGCTCAGCGCGTGGACGGCCTGGCGCGCGGGGGAGGGGGCGCCCGCCGGCCCGAGGTGAGGCGGCTGGACCCCGCCGGCCGCGGGGCCGCCGCCGGGGGGCGCCGCCCGCTCGGCGCCTTGGGCCTCCTCCAGGATATGGGCGAAGGAGGGCCCCTGCGGGCTCTTCGCGCCCTTCCTCGCCTCCTGGGCGGGGTCGGCGCCGCCGGGGCCGCCGGCCGGCTGGATGGGGCTCAGGTCCGTCATGGCCGTGCCTCCCGCGCCCGGGGCGGCGGGTTCCCGCCGGGCGCAGCGGAATCTTATCGGCTGCCGGGGGGGGCCGCAACGCGGGCCCCGCGCCCGGGCGCTCTCGGGCCCAAGAGAAAGCAAGGAGTGTGCCGCGCCGGGGGGGTTGGGGCCATCTATTTGAAAATGCGTGCGTTACAGGCATCTCCCCGGGCGGCCTCGGGGGGCCCGACCCCTCCGCGGGGCGAAAAATTTTCCCCCCGGGGCGGGCGGTTTCGCCGGGGGGGCCGGCGGCCGGGGTTGCCCCCCCTCGTCGCGTTCTGGTAGATACCGGGGTTCAGCGTTCCAGCCCGGAAGAGCGCTTTCGTCCAAAGGGGGATGCCCGCGTGCCCGAGACGCTTCTGGAGGTGAAGGACCTGGTCAAGCACTTCCCCGTGCGCGGGGGCGTCTTCTCCCGGGTGAGGGCCCATGTCCGCGCGGTCGACGGGGTGAGCTTCAGCCTCTCCCCGGCCGAGACGCTCGGGCTGGTGGGCGAGAGCGGCTGCGGGAAGTCCACGACCGGCCGCGCCATCCTGCGCCTCATCGAGCCCACCTCGGGGGATGTCCGCTTCCAGGGGGTGGACGTCTTGTCCCTCGACCGCGAGTCCATGCGGAGGCTCCGGCGGAAGATGCAGATCATCTTCCAGGACCCCTACGCCTCCCTCAACCCGCGCATGACGGTGGGCAGCATCGTGGGGGAGCCCCTCGCCATCCACAAGATCGCCAAGGGGAAGGAACGCGAGGAGCGGGTGGCCTCCCTCCTGCACCGCGTCGGGCTCCGCCCCGAGCACTTGCGGCGCTACCCCCACGAGTTCTCGGGCGGGCAGCGCCAGCGCATCGGCATCGCCCGGGCGCTCGCGCTCAATCCCGATCTCATCATCGCGGATGAGCCGGTGAGCGCCCTCGACGTCTCCATCCAGGCGCAGGTGATCAACCTTCTGGAGGACCTCCAGAAGGAATTCGGGATCGCCTACGTCCTGATCGCCCACGACCTCGCCGTGGTCCAGCACGTGAGCGACCGGATCGCCGTCATGTACCTCGGCAAGATCGTGGAGCTGGCGGACGCGGACGAGCTGGTGATGGCGCCGAAGCACCCCTACACCGAGGCCCTGCTCTCCGCGGTGCCGGTGCCGGATCCCAATATCAAGACCAAGAAGAAGCGCATCATCCTCCGGGGCGATGTGCCGAGCCCGGTGAACCCTCCCTCGGGGTGCCGCTTCCACACCCGCTGCCCCTACAAGGAGGACCGCTGCGCCAAGGAGGAGCCCCCGATGCGGGAGATCATCCCCGGCCACTTCAGCGCCTGCCACTTCTCGGAGCGGATCTACGGCGCGCAGAAGGCGAGCCCCGCCCCCGCGCGATAGACCTTCCCCGCCCGCGGCCCCCCAAGGCCCGGTTGCCGCCTCATTCCCCGGGGGGTAGAGTGCGTTGATCCTTTTGGCGGCGGAGTTGCGCGCCCGGTGGGAGATTTGGCCGATAGGGCATGGATGAGGATCGCAGGGTCTCGCGCCTTCCACTAGCCATCTTTGCGGCGCTCACGGCGGTCTTCGCCGTCGCGGCCTTTTTCGTCCTGCGCCAGGCCCTCCACGAGGCCCACCGGGCGCGGCTGGGGGAGCGCGACCTGAGGCTCCTTCAACTCTTCCAGAGCCGGGCCGCCTCCCGCGTTGAGGCGGTGCGCATGCGCATCGAGGGTGCGGAGCTCCTGATCGCCGCCACCCCCCCGAGCGCCAGCACCGCCGCGCGGGCGCTGGCCTTCGCCATGCGCGAAGGGGCGGAGGAGGGCTACCTGGCCGCGGTCGTCCTCGACGAGCGGGGGGGGGTCATCGCCTCCCGGCGCAAGGGGAGCGTCCCCCCCCCCGGGGAGGTCGAGAAGAACCTCTGGGCGGGGGGGGTGGCGGCGCTGCGCAAGCCGGCGCCCCAGGGGAAGCCCGCCGGGGAGCGCCACCACATCGATGCGGGCGCCCTGAGCGGGGTCCCCGTCATCTTCCTGACCGCTCCCTCCCCCTCCACCAAGGGGTATTGGGGGGTGATCCTCCCGGCCGAGGGTTTTCTCCCCCTCCAGGCCGGCGAGCTCGGGAGCCGGGACAGCGTCTTCCTCCTCGCCGAGCCGGACCAGAACGTGCTCTACGCCCGCACGGGGGCGAAGTTTCTCTACGAGTCGGCCGCCAGGGCCTTCGACAAGGGCTTGGCCTCCGCCCTCGAGATGGTGGCCTGCTGCGACCCCGCCGCCTTCAACACCGTCAACGAGGGGGAGCGGTGGATGGCGCAGGCGCGGTTCTCGGGAGGCACGCGGGACCTCCTCCTCGTCCGCGTGGCCGACCGGCGCGAGACGGGCGCCTCCCTGGGGGCGACCGACCGCTTGATCGGCGGGGGCCTGGTCGCGGGCTGGGCCATTCTCGTGGGGGCCTTCGCCTTCCTGGGCGCCGGGCGGGCCGCCCGGGGCGAGGAGAGGGCGGCGGCGGCCGAGGGCCCGGGGGCGGACCGGCCCCCGGCGAGCTTCCTGGCCGCGGTCTCCCGGGTGGGCGAGTGCGTGGCGCGGGGCGATCATTTCCGCGAGGTGATCGCGCTCGCCGCCGGGGAGGGGGCGAGGCTCGTCGGGGCCGATCGGTTCTACTCGGCCCTCTACGAGGACACCATGGATCAGCTGCTGGAGGTCAGCTCCTCCCGGCTGGGGGAGGGCTACCGGGCGGCGGTCGCGATGGGGTCGGGGAACCTCCCGGAGCGGATCGCCGTGCGGGAGAGGGACATCGTGGAGGTGACCTCCCTGGACGAGTGGGAGGACGCGCCCGAGACGTTCCGCCAGGAGGGCGTCAAGGCGGCCGCCGTCTTCCCGCTGCGCGCGGGGGAACGCGTCGTGGGGGTGATGTCCTACCACTTCGAGCAGCCGCGCGAGCTCAAGAACCACGAGGTGGAGCTGTGCTCCATCCTCGCCCTCCAGGGCGCGACGGCGGTGGCCCGCGCCCTCTCTCTTGCGGAGCCGCCCCCGGAGAGGTGAGGATCCATCCAGGGCGGCCCATCGGCCGCGTGGAGACGGACCGTGTTGAGGCCTGAGGATTTCGAGGAGCTCTACCGCGGCTTCCAGAGCGCGCCCGCGCGCTTTGACTGCGGGAAGAAGTGCGCCCCCTTCAACGACGGGATCCCCTTCTGCTGCGACTCGGGGTGGGTGGTGCCCATCGCCTACCGGCCGGAGTGGAAGTTCCTCGAGAAGCGCACCCGCCTCTGGCACGAGTTCCGCCCCCGCTCGGAGTCGGAGCTCAAGCTGGTGGACGAGGTGGACCCAAAGGACAGCATCTTCATCGAGTGCCGCGGGGTGAAGCACTGCGAGCGGGACAACCGCTCCATCTCCTGCCGGACGTTCCCCTACGAGCCCTATTTCGACAGCGGGGGGAACCTCCTCGGCCTGGTCTACAACCGGGTGCTCGAGGACAAGTGCTACCTGGTGGACCGCCACCGGGTGGCGACGAGGGAGTTCATCCGCTCCTTCCTCGACTTCTTCGAGCGCCTGATCGAGAAGCTCCCCAGCGAGCGGGACCTCTACATGGAGCAGAGCCGCCTCTACCGCCAGCGGATGAGCCGGCGGAAGAAGCCCGTCGTCGTCCTCACCCTCAAGGGCCCCTACCGGGCGGCCTACCGCGGGGGGAAGCTCATCGCCCCCTGGACGCGGCCCGACCCGCCCGAGAGCCGCTACCGGCCCAAGGTCTAGAGAGGGGGCCTCGCCCTTCCCGGGGCGGCGCGGGGCTCCCCGAAGGAAAGCGGAGACGGTTCCTGTAGGGGCGTCCAATTGGACGCCCCTCCATCTTTCGTGTTCTTCGATGCCGAGGAGGTGGAAGCGCATGGCCGATCTCATCACCCTGCGGGAGATCGAAGAGGCGCGGGCGGGCATGTCCCCCCTGGTGCGGTGGACGCCGCTCGTGCCGTTTGCCCCGAGCCCGGCCAGGGCGGGCGGGGAGCGGCTCTATCTGAAGCTCGAGAACCTCCAGGTGACGGGCGCCTACAAGCCCCGCGCGGCTTTCCACATCCTGGCCTCGCTCGCGCCCGAGGAGCGGGAGCGCGGAGTCGTCATGTCCTCCTCGGGCAACTTCGCCCAGGCCTTCGCCTTCGCGGGGCGGCAGCTCGGCGTCAAGGTGATCGTGGTGATGATGGAGAGGTCGAGCCCGTTCAAGGTCGAGGCCGTGCGCGGGTACGGGTCCGAGGTGGTCTTCTGTGCGAACGACTATATGGCGCGCAAGCCCAAGATGCTCGAGATCGCTCGCGAGCGGGGGATGATCGCCCTGGACACGTCGGAGGACCGCCGGGTCGCCGTCGGCCACGCGAGCATCGGGATGGAGATCCTGGACGACATGCCCGACGTCGAAACGGTGGTCGTCCCCTGCAGCTCGGGCGGGCTCATCGCGGGGGTGGCGAGCGCCGTCAAGCTGAGGAGCCCCAAGGTGCGCGTGGTGGGGGTCCAGCCCGTGGGGGGCGCCGCCGTCCACCGCTCGCTCCAGGCCGGGAGACCCGTCACGCTCGACCGCTGGGAGAGCATGGCGGACGGGCTCTCGGCCACCCGCCCGGGGGATTTCCCCTTCGCGCACATCCAGGAGCGGGTGGACGGCGTGGTCCTCGTGACCGAGGAGGAGATCGCCGAGGCCTTCCGCCTTCTCCTCTTCCGGGGGAAGATCCTGGCCGAGGCGGCGGGCGCCGTCTCGGTGGCGGCGTGTCTCACGGGCAAGGCGGGGGGCCCCGGCAAGACCGCGGCCGTCATCAGCGGGGGGAACCTGACGGCCGAGCTGGCGCGGAGGCTGCTTGCGGCCTGAGCGCCCCCCCGGCCGCCGGATGAGTCCGGTTGTCCTGTAACGCATTGAAATTTCTTGCGGATTCAATTTTTTTCCCTTACATTATATGGGGTGGCCTTTGAGAGGCGGCTGCGCCGAGGGAGCGGAGAGCGGGCCCCGGCCGGGGTGACGTCCCGCGGTGGGGAGGGGTCTCCGGCGCCGATCTCCCCCGTCCCGGCGCCGCCTCGGACGAGGGATGATGCGATACCGGCCCGGGCGGTTCATGATCTCGGCGATCGGCGCTCTTGTCTTCCTCACCGGCTGTGAGGCCGCGGTCATCTCTCTTCTCGGCGTGAGCACGGGCGTCGCGGCCAGCACGGCGATCAACTACACCCTGGACGGCATCGCGTACCGGACGTTCACGGCCCCCCGCTCCGCCGTGCGGACGGCGGTGCTGACCGCCCTCTCCCGCATGGGGATGAAGCTGGAGGACGAGAGCAGGAAGAGCGCCGGGGAGATCATCCGGGCGAGAGCGACGGACCGGCGGATCGAGGTGGAGCTGGAGGTCTTGACCGACAAGACCACCCGCATCAACACGGTGGCCAAGCACGGCCTCCTCTACATCTTCCGGGACCGGGCCACCGCGACGGAGATCATCTTGCAGACGGAGAGGGCCCTCAAGGAGCTCTAGGGGGAGGGGCGATCATGGAAGCGGGTGGCCGGGCGCGCGTTTGTCTTCTTCTTCTCGTCCTGGCGGGCCTGATCCTCCTCCCCGCGGTTGGCCGGGCCCAGGACGCCACCTCCCTGGCCGCCGAGGCCGCCCGCACCGACCATCTCGCGGAGCGCCTGGGGGAGGGCGAGAGCGTCCGCGCCATCGCCGCCGGCTTCGGCTCCTTCCTGGGAGCGGACGCCCGGGCCGTGGTCTCCGGCCTGCGGAGCGGCGTCCCGTTTGAGGTCCCATCCTCCCCGGCGGGCGCGGGGGTCCGGGCCGTCCGGATGGCCTCTCCGGTGGGGGGCATGGATTTCGGCGACATCTTCGTCTCCTTGGAGCTGGCCCGGCAGCGCCTGGCGCGGGCCGGCATCGGCCGCCCGACGCCCCCGGAGATCCGGGCCGCCCTCGCCGGCGGCGCCGTCCGGAGGGCGGGCCGGGAGGAGCGGCTGGAGGGGATCCTCGAGCTGCGGCGCCGGGGCCTGGGCTGGGCGGAGGTGGCCGGCCGGCTGCGCCTGGAGCTTGGGCGCGCCGAGAGCGGCCTCAAGGCCCTGAACCGGAGCCTGGCGGAGGGGCGGGCCTCCGCCGCGAAGGGGAGGGAGGCCGAGCGGGAGGTGGCGGAGCCGGCCCGGATCACGGAGAGCGGAATCGTCACCGGAAGGGGAAAGACCCTGCCGCACTACGTCCAGCCCGCCGAGGGCGAGCGCGGAATCGGCGAAGGGATCGTCAGCGGCTCGGGCAATATCCTGGGTGTCCGCGGGAGGCCGCTCCCTCCATCCGACCCGGAGGACGAGGCCGAGAGGTAGGCGGGCGGGGGGCCCGTGGGCCTCACGGGGCCAGCGCCGGGCAGGCCTCCCCGGCCATGTCGGCGATGGCGCGGCCGATGAGAAGAGAGGCGGTGGCGCCGGGCGAGGGCGCGTTCAGCACGTGGAGGGCGCCCTCGGTCCGGACGATGGCGAAGTCGTCGATGAGGTTGCCCTCCGGATCCACGGCCTGGGCGCGCACCCCCGCCCCCCCGGGGACCAGATCCTCCTCCTCGACCTCCGGCACGAGACGCTTGAGGTCGCGCGCGAAGCGCGCCCGGCTGAAGGAGCGGATCGTCTCCTGGAGGCCGGCGCGCCAGTACCTGCGGGCGAGGCGCCGGAAGCCCCGGTAGGCGAGGGTCTCCCAGAGGTCGCGCGGGTCGATCTGGGTCTTCGCGTAGCCCTCCCGCATGAAGGCCAGGACGGCGTTGGGCCCCGCCTCGACGGAGCCGTCCACCCGGCGGGTGAAGTGCACCCCCAGGAAGGGGAAGGCCGGGTCGGGCACGGGGTAGATGAGGCCCCGCACGAGGCCCCGCCGCTCCGGGCGGAGCTCGTAGTACTCCCCCCGGAAGGGGACGATCTGGAGCCCGCTCTCCCCCCCGGCCAGGCGGGCCACGCGGTCGGCGTGGAGCCCCGCGCAGTTGATGAGGAAGTTCCCCGAAAAGTCCCCCGCCGCCGTCTCGACGACGACCTCGCCCCCCCTCCTCCGGATGGCGGTCACCCCCGCGCGGGTGCGGATCTCGCCGCCCTGGTCCGCCACGATCCGGGCGTAGGCCTGGACCACGGCCGGGTAGTCGATGATCCCCGTGGCGGGCGACCACAGGGCGCGGACGCCGCTCGCGTGGGGCTCGATCTCCTTGAGGCGCTCGGGCCCGATCATCTCGAGGCCGGGGACCCCGTTCGCCCGCCCCCGCCGGTGGAGCTCATCGAGGCGCGGAAGCTCCTCCTCGCGGGTGGCGACGACGACCTTGCCGCACAGCTCGTGGCGGATGCCGTGCTGGCGGGCGAAGGCCACCATCGCCTTGGCCCCCTCCACGCAGGTCCTGGCCTTGAGGGAGCCGGGCCGGTAGTAGAGCCCGGCGTGGATGACCCCGCTGTTGTGGAGGGACTGGTGGCGCCCGACGGCCTCCTCCTTCTCGAGGACGAGGATGCGCCTCCCCGGCCGGCGGCGGGCGACCTCCATGGCGCAGGCGAGGCCGATGATGCCGCCTCCCACGACGATGGCATCCCAGGGCTTTGGCGGCACGGCGTGCTGGGCCTCCGGCTCGGGCGGGCGCTCCGCGGGGCGCGAGCGGCCCTCCATATTGGCGGGGGAGGGGCGGCGCGTAAAGCCCGCACGGGGGGGGCGGTTGACGGGCCCGGCGGGGGTCGTTATTTTCTCCTGGACGCTCCGTTCCGGTCGCGAAAATGTAAACGAAAAAACCAGGCTTTTTGGATTCGCCCCAAGGACGCAGCCCGCGGAGCGGCGCCGGGAGCCGTCTGCGGCAGGGAGGAGGTATCCATGGGAAGAGGGATGAGGCTGGCCCTGGCCGCCGGGGCTGCCGTCGCGCTCGCCGCATCGGCGGGGCCGGCCGCCGCCCAGAAGTTCCTGGTCATCGGCGGCGGCTCGACCACCGGCGTCTACTACCAGGTGGCGCTCAACGTCTGCAAGCTGGTGAACCAGAAGCTCAAGGGCGAGGGCTACAACTGCATCGGCCGGCCGGCCCTGGGCTCGGTCTTCAACATCAACGCCATCGAGCGCGGCCTCTTGAACTTCGGGGTCGCCCAGTCCGACCGCAACTGGCAGGCCTACAACGGCGACGCCGACTGGAAGGGGGACCCCTACAAGGGGCTCCGGAGCGTCTTCAGCGCCCACCCGGAGACCGTCATGCTCGTCGCGCGGGCCGACGCCGGGATCAAGTCGGTCGCGGACCTGCGGGGCAAGCGGGTGAACATCGGCAACCCCGGCTCCGGCCAGCGCGGCAACGCGATGGACGTGCTGCGGATCTACGGGATCGATCCGGACAAGGACATCCAGGCCGAGGGGCTCCAGCAGAACGAGGCGAACCGGGCCCTGGTGGACAAGAAGATCGCCGCCTTCTTCTACACCGTGGGGCACCCCTGGGGCGGGGGCCTCGAGGTCGCCAGCAGCGCCGACATCCGCATGCTCCCCCTCGACTCGCCCGGCATCCAGAAGCTCGTGGCCGATCGCCCCTTCTACGTCACGGCGGCCATCCCCGGGGGGGTCTACAAGGGCGTGCCCAGGGACGTGCCCACCTACGCCGTGAAGGCCACGGTCGTGACCAGCGAGAAGGAGCCCGAGGACGTGGTCTACGACGTGGTGAAGACGATCTTCGACAACCTCGACGCGTTCCGGGCGTCGCACGCCGCCTTCAAGTTCCTGAAGCCCGAGGACATGCTGAAGGGCCTCTCCGCGCCGCTCCATCCGGGCGCGGCGCGCTACTACAAGGAGAAGGGCCTGCTGAAGTAGGGCGGCCCCGCCCGGCCTCCCCGGCAAGCCCCCCGGCCCCCGGGGGCGGGCGGGTGTGCTAATCTGGCCCCGCGGGGCGTAGCGCAGCCTGGTAGCGCACCTGCTTTGGGAGCAGGATGTCGGCGGTTCAAATCCGCCCGCCCCGACCACAAAATCAATGGGTTAGCGGAAGCGGCCCTTTCGGCGATTTTTCAGGTTGCCTGAAGGTCGCCCAAGGATGAGGTGAAGGATGGCCGGAAAGGCACAAATCGAGATCCCCAAGGAGGAGTTCGCCGCTTTCTGCCGGAAGTGGAAGATCGAGGAGGCGTGGCTCTTCGGCTCGGCGCTCCGGGAGGATTTCCGGCCCGATAGCGACGTGGACGTGCTGGTGCGCTTCGCGCCCGGGGCCAAGTGGAACCTCTTCGACCTCGTGACCATGCGGGATGAGCTGGCGGGGATCTTCGGCCGCAAGGTCGACCTGGTGGAGCGGGCGGCCGTGGAGCGCAGCACCAACCCGTTCCGGAAGCGCCACATCCTCCGCAACCTGGAGCCTCTCCTCGTTGAATGAGCGCGACGCGGCGTGGCTCTTCGACATGGCCGAAGCGGCGGAGATCGCCCTGCGGCTTCGCTCAGGGCGGTGAGCTTGCCGAACCGCTGGGCCGCCCGGATGATGGGAGACAGGGTGGAAACCGTGCTGAGGCATTACCACCGCTGCCTGCCGGACAAGGAAAGGCGGGACGGC